>JBMTCI010000029.1:0-8155 GCA_049430745.1 Luteolibacter sp.
TCGGGTCGACCATGATGAAGCGCAGTTCGTCAGGGCCAAATTTGAAAAGCATCGACGCGATGATCGAGTTGATGCAGACCGATTTGCCCGAACCGGTCGCGCCCGCGACAAGCAAGTGCGGCATCGCTGCCAAATCGCCGATCACCGCGCGGCCATAGACATCCTTGCCGAGTGCGAGCGGGATTTTCTTTTTCGCCGAACGAAACTCCGGATCGTGCAACAACTCGCGCAGCGGCACGGCAATTTTTTGGGCGTTGGCGATCTCGATACCGACCGTGTCCTTGCCAGGGATTGGCGCAAGGATGTTGATCCGTTCGGCGCGTGTTGCACGGGCGAGGTCGGCCTCGAGTTGTGAAATTCGGGAAACCCGCAAGCCGGTCGACGGGTAAATTTCGTAGCGCGTGATCGTCGGGCCGCGCGTGATGTCGCCCGCCGTCACATCGATGCCGAATGCCTTGAGCGTGTCGATGATGACGCGTTGGGTGTCGAGCAGCTCGTCGCGATTCGCCTCGGGTGCGTCATCCGTATCGATCGCGTCGAGCAGGTCGAAGCCCGGCAGTTCGTAGTTTTCGAATCCGCTGACCGACAAAAATTGGTGCGAGGGTTTCTTGCGTTCGAAGGGCTTGGTGCCAGGAAGAAGAGTTTCGTTGGCTCGGCGTTGAGAGGCGTCGATGATCTGTGGCGCGGGAGTTTCACGCAGCGGCAGCATGGGCTGTCTGGCTTCCTCCTCGGCTTTTTCCGCAGCCTTCTGGGCCTCCCTTTCCCTGCGTCGTTGTTCGCGCTGACGCTCGCGTTCGGAAATAAACTCCTCCTCCTTGGCGGCGAGTTCTTCCATTTCCTGACGGTTTTCGCGCCACTCTCCATACTTTTCCCACGCGGCTCGCGCGCAGGATTTCACAAAGATGATCGGTTGCTGACCCGTGATGAGGATCATCGCCACCAGATACGCCGCGCCAGTCACCAGCAGCGTGCCCGGACGCCCCAGGAGTTTCATCATCACATATTCGCCCAGGCCGTTGCCCACCACGCCACCCGCGCTGGGTAAGTTGCAACGTTCGGCCCAGTCGGTGAAAAACCAATCGGCCGCATCGAGAAAAACCGCACCGCAGAGCAAGAGGACACTGAATCCGATCAAGGGTCGTGGCCACAAACGACCGTCGAGTGCGAATTTGATGATGCCAAACCAGATCAACCCGATGGGCACCATCGCGGCCGCCGCGCCAAACAGCAGGATTTGCAAAAATCCGAGAATCCCACCGACAGGACCGATCAGGTTTTCCCCTTTCGTGCCCGACTTCGATGCGAAGGCCTCAAGAAATCCCCAACGCGGAAGGTCCGATGGGCTGTACCTCACCAGTGAAAGCAGCAGCAGCAAACCCACTGCGATCAGGATGATCCCGACCACCTCGTTCGACCACGGGGCGGCCTCGTCAGATGCCCCGCGTTTTCTGTTATCCTTTGCTGCCATGATCGATTGGTTGAACGAATTTAAGCCCTTCGACGGCCAGCTCGGCAAGATCGATTTCTGAAAGCTGAAAATCAGGATTTCCTTATCAATTTCAGTGCCAAACCCGCTTTGTCACTTTCCCTAACGGGATTGTGGGAGTAATAAGAATCATGCCTTTTGCCCTGATCGCCTTCTTGTTGGCGAGTTTTGCCGGAATGGCTGCGGCCCAGAAATCGCTTCCCGCAGCGAGCCCAGCGCGCTTGCCGATGGCGACGGTGTTCAAGGGTGAGTCGAAATTTTACGCGCTCGTGGCCAAGGCCGAACGGGAAAATTGGCGGGCCTTGCCACTGGGTGATCGCATCGTGCGGGTCGCCCGCGAGATGGTTGGCACGCCTTATGTGAACTTCACGCTCGAGGTGGACGATACCACCGAGTCGCCCGTGGTGAATCTGCAGGCCATGGACTGCTGGACCTATTACGAGAACGCTCTCGGTTTCGCGCGAATGCTGAAGCATCGTCCGCCACCCTACAAACCTGAGCACTTGCTCCACATGGTCGAGATCGAGCGCTACCGCCACGGCATCTGCACCGGCAGTTACCTCAGCCGCATGCATCATCTTGAGGAGGTTTTTCACGACAACCAAAAGCGCGGCCATGCCACCAATGTCACCAGCCGTTTGCCGGGTGCTGTTCGGTTGCAACGCGAAATTCGCGAGATGACCGTGCAGTGGAAAAGCTATCGCTACCTGCGCTCAAACCCATCGCTCATCGAGCCCATGGGTAGCATCGAGGCTCAGGTCTCGCGACTGCCAGTCCATCATGTTCCAAAATCTCACGCGCGTACCGCAGAGAATTATCTGCAAAATGGTGACATCTGTGCGATCACGACCAAAGGACCGTTTGGTTACACATCGCATGTGGGTCTCATCATGCGCATCAAGAACCGCGCTTACTTTGCTCACGCCACCTCCGACCGCGAGAAGGGACGCATGACGATCATCGACCGACCCATCGCCGATTATCTCAACGAAAATTCCAAACACGCAGGGATGATCATCTGCCGTCCGCACGAGTTGCCACCATCACCGATGTGGCAGCAATCAGTGGTCAAGCAATGACCCAATCGAGATAGCCTCAGTCCTTTCTCTCAGCTGCCATCGCCTTGATCGCCTCACCCGATTCGGTTTCGACCAATGGCCTTTCGAGCATCTGCTCGTAAATGTCGATGTAGCGACGAGCGACTTCCTTGTGGCTGAATTCCAGCACGCTTTCTTCCATCACGCGGCTAATCTCTTTTGCGCGGACCTCTTCGGGCAAGGCGTGAAAGGCCATGGCCTGATCCATCGCCCAACGCAATCCGTCCGAGCCGTAACATTCGAAGCGGAAACCGTTGCCAGTCGATTTTTCGACATCGAGCATCCGCACCGTGTCGTACAAACCGCCGGTCGAATGCACCACTGGCAGCGATCCGTAAATCGGTGCCGTCATTTGCGGCAAGCCACAAGGTTCGAAAAGGGACGGCATCAGCATGAAATCGGATGCCGCATAAGCGAGACGCGAGAGACGCTCGTCGAAGTCCACTGCGGCCACTCGGTCGTGCAGGTTGAAGTCGGTGACAATCTTGCGGATCCAAGGTTGATGCGGCCCGTTGGCGACCACCACGATTTGCAAATTGCGATCCCAGTAGGCAGATACCACCTGATGCAAAATTTCGGTCAGGAGTTGCGGACCCTTTTGGAAAGGATCGAGACGCGAGGGCCAGAAGAACATCGGCGCCTTGGGATCGACCTTGAGTTTCAACTCCTGCTGCAAAGCGATCTTGTTGGCGGCTTTGCCCGACATCACATCCTTGCTGGTGAATTGCGCGACCAAGGCATCGTCGGTTTGAGGATGATAACTCGGATCCGGTGCGTTGAGGATGCCCGCCGAGCAACCGGCATGAAACTTGTGACGCAGCTCGGCACGAACCGAATCGGGCACCACCGAGTGCCAGCCCTCGACGATTTCCCACAAAAACCTTGGGCTCACCGTATTGATGTAATGCGCGGCAAAAATCCCCGAGGCCAGAAGGTCGACCGGCAACTGCGAGCGCGCGTGGTCGTAGTTGTGCGGCAATCCGCAGAAATAAAGGTTCATCCAAAACTCCGCGGCATCGATGCCGGATTCTTCGATGCGCTGCAGCGGCACTTCGCGGGTATGAATGTTGTGAACGGTGAAAAGGCTTTTGATGCCCCGCCTTTTGGCCATCGCCGGGATCAGCGCGGTCATCCAATCGTTGCAGTGAATCAGATCGGGCCTGACCATCGGCACGATGTGGTTGATGACCTCGCGCTGGAACACGAGGGCGATGTTCATCGATTCGTCGGAATATCCGCTGTAAACCTGATCGCGGTAATAGAAGATCCGATCCTCGGCCAAGTGGATGTTTGAGCCGGGCAGCACCTCGTGGTATTTTCTCAGTTCCTTTTCATGCAGCGAAAAAATGTCGCCTTGAAACATCCGTCGATAGTTCGGCAAGGCCACATGAACATCGGCGCCGAGTTCGAAGAGGGCCGAAACGAGGGAAGCTGACACATCCGCGAGTCCGCCCGCCTTCGCCGACATCCGCTGCGTCATGTTGCCCATGCCCTGCGGGAGATAGGTAATCTCGGGGGTGACAATCAGGATGCGGGGCTTGTTTGGCTTGCGGCTCTTGGGCATTATCTTGGAAAAATAGGCGGATGGAACAGTCGGAGGGACATTGACCAGTCACCTGCCCCCCTGCCACACCAAAGTTCCGCCATACCGCGATTAAGGCAATGTGAGACGGAATTCCAAACCGCGCAAAATTTAGCACAAGCCGTGCCAAGCCCGAGGCGATCGGGATTTCTCAGGTACCAATTTCGGCCAAGTGCCGCACGCAAAACGCCGACCAGGTTTCGAGGCGCTCGAAGTGCTCGCCATTGAGATCCGCCAGCGGTGAAAATCCAAGATTCGCCAAGGCATCTTCGCGCGAGGAGACAGCGGACGAATCGAGGTCGATGAGATGCACGATGCCCAAGTGAACCTTGCCGACGGGGTTGGAATCGTCGTTGAGCAATCCGATGATGCGCTGACTCTGCCCCGCGGGGAGTTCGAGTTCCTCATCCAGCTCGCGTAAAACCGCAGCGTGGTAGACCTCAGGGCCCGTGCGGCCGCTGTCGGCATCGACGGGGTTGATGTGACCTCCGACGCCCACCGAAATTTTTGCATGGAGCCGGCTTTCTCCGCCTGATTTCCCACGGGTGTAATGCAAAATGCTCTCGCCGTGACGCAAGACGCAGTACGGAATCAGTTGCTTGAATGATGGATCCTCCTCGGCTTCGGCGCGGTCCATGAAGAAATGGTTCGAAGGATCGAGCAAAAGTTTGACCGCCTCATCGACCCCATCGGTGCGAAGACCTTCAAAAACCCCCAGTTGCTCGAACAACTCGCGCTTCACCACCAAGACCAGCTCGCCTGCGTACTTTGACATGCCGACAGGCTATCGATCCGACGCCGTCCGCCAAGCGCACAACTGAAAAAAATCAGCCGCTGGCGGTAACATGCCGCATTTCAGATCATCAAAGCTCGGAATACTTGAGGTTGTTGCCCCGCGACTTGGCCACTGGGTAGCGCTGCTCGTTGCGTTCGATTTTGTCGGCCATCACGTCACCGAGCTTGAATCCGAGGTTGTCGGCAAATTCAAAGAGCAGAATCGCCACATCGGCAATTTCCGAGGCGATTTCGTCGCGGTTGCGCTCGAGCCGGGCAGCAATCTGATCCGGTTGCTGCCACACGAAATGCTGCATCAACTCACCCGCTTCGGCGGCGATCGCGACTGACAAATCCTTGGGATTGTGAAACTGACGCCACTCACGGGCATCGACAAAATTCTGGATTCGCGCGGTCAGTGAGGAGATCGAGTCGTTCATGGCCGGAGACTGGACCATGGTCCCAGCGCCGTGGAAGGATTTTTACGCGCTAAGAAAGTGGTGATAGGAAAAATTTTTTCCCTGCATCACGAAATGTCGCAACTTTTTCCCATGCGGGGAGTTCAATGGGCAGCTGCGATGAAGCAAAATAGCCATAACACCGAAATTCAGTCGTCCGAAGAGTCATGGGAATCAGACCCTGTGTGGAAACTTCTCGACGCCTCGGTCGCCCCCAAGGCGGGGCCACGCTTGGTCGAGCGCACGCTTCGCGCCGCGCGGATGACCACTCAGCGCGATGTCTGGTGGAAATCATGGCGCACCCTCTTTGCCCCTGCCCCACTTGCTGGCTTGGGCACCGCCGCCGCGCTTGCCGCACTGACCTTCGCGTTTTTGCCAACATCGCCGACGGCGCCCATTACCCACGAATTCGTCCTGAACGCCGAGGCAGAGGAGATCCCCGAAATCGATTATCTCATCGCCTCCATCGACGAAATCGATGAGCTCAGCGATTCGGAGTTGATCGCGCTCATCGGGTACTGAGGGTCGGCTTGTCGATTCCTCACCGCAACTCTTCACAAATGGCGGCAATGACTTCAAGTTTGCCGTGTGAAACCTTTGCTGATCTTTGACCTCGACGGCACACTCGTCGATTCGCTCGCGGGCATTACCGGGTCACTGAACCACAGTCTCGCCCTGCATGGTCAAGCAACACACCCGCCAGCCGCGGTGCGCCACTTTGTCGGCGATGGAGTGCAGATGTTGGTGAAACGAGCGCTCGGAGGAACTCATGATCCATCCCTCGCAGCCATGATCGTCGATGACTTCAAGCGCCACTACGACACCCATTGGCAAAGTGGCACCCGCGCCTACGATGGAATTCTCGAAGCACTCGAGACGCTTACGAGTGAGGCTTATCCCATGGCCGTACTTTCCAACAAACCGCACGCCTTCACCACTGCCATGACTGAGCGCGTGTTTCCCTCCATCAAATTCGCTGCCGTGCTGGGTCAACGCGATGGCAGTCCGCAAAAACCCGATCCACATGGAGCGCTCGAAATCGCGTGCATGGTCGGTCGAGATCCATCCGACTGCATCGTCATCGGTGATTCGACCATGGACCTCGAAACTGCCCGCCGCGCCGGCATGAGGGCCATCGCGGTGACATGGGGCTATCACGATCGCGAGCGCCTTATCGAAGCTGGTGCCGACTGGATGATCGATCATCCGCATCAACTCAGTGCCGAATCGATCGCCTCGTGGCTTGATTCCAAATCCTAAAGGGCAACAATCCGACCTCGTGAACACCTTCACTGCCGCGCTCACCCAAGATCAGGTCGAAAACCTGCGTCAGGTGCTTGAGCAAAACGGCTTCGAGTTTATCGACAAAGAGCACGCGATCTTTTCCGCGCAAAAAGCGAAACTCAATGTCACGGCCTATGAGAAAGGTCCGAAAGTACTCGTTCAGGGAAAGGACACCGAGGACTTCGTCCGCTTCACGCTTGAACCCGAAGTTCTCAAGGAAGCGCGTCTCGGCTATGAAGAGGTGCTTGATCCCGAACATTTTTCTCCGCACTTCGGCATCGATGAAAGTGGCAAGGGCGATTACTTCGGACCGCTTGTGATCGCTGGCGTTTACACCGACGCTGACATCACCCGCCATCTGATTGCCTCGGGCATCATGGATTCCAAACGCATCACCGGCAGCGACCGGATCCGCCAACTTGCGGACATCATTCGCGCCACTCCTGGCTGTGTGTACGAGGTGGTGTCGATTGGGCCCGAGCGCTACAACGAGATGCATGCCTCGTTCAAGAACCTCAATCGTCTGCTCGCTTGGGGTCATGCCCGCGTGATCGAAAAACTCTGCGCCGCGAGGCCCGATTGCCCACGCACGCTGAGCGACCAGTTTGCCCGACCCGAGGTCCTTCAGCGAGCGCTTCGCGAAAAGGGTCTCACCATCCAGCTCGACCAGCGCACCAAAGGGGAATCCGACACCGCCGTCGCCGCCGCCTCCATCCTAGCCCGCGAGCGATTTGTGGATTGGATGGATAAAACCTCGACCGCATCAGGCGTGAAGCTGCCGCTTGGAGCCTCCGATAGCGTGATCAAAGCCGCTCAGGAGCTCATTTCACGCCACGGACCTGAGGCACTCGGCAAGGCGGCAAAACTTCATTTCAAGACCACCATCAAAGTCCTTGGCAAGGCCGCCAGCGGTCATCCGATCGATAATCAGGAGCCTGCCTGATCCTGTTTCTACGGTTTCCATCGTACATGGCACTGGGAATGCTCTATGGTTATTGGAGGCCTTAAAAACCCTACGCCTGCAGCATATTTGTAGCGACAAGCCGTTTTCGACTTCGTAATTTCTCGCGCCCACCGACAAAGCCCACTGCCTTTCGCCCATGCCCAACATCACCAAACGAGAACTGGCCATCAAGATCACCGAGCAACTCGGCAGTGAAGGTCACACCATTCCGCAACAGGATGTGTTGGAGGTCATTCAACGACTCATCGTGGTGGTTGCCGATTCTCTCGCAGAGGGCGATCAGGTTGTCATGCGAAATTTCGGCACCTTCCAGGTTCGTGAAACCAAAGCAAAAATCGGACGCAATCCGAAGCAACCGAACAAGACCGTCAAGATTCCTGCTCGCGCGACTGTGAAGTTCAAAGCAGGCCTCAAACTCAAGGAGCAAGTCGCCGCAAGCCTCGCGGTGGTGCGCAAGAAGAAAGCCTGATCCATCGCATCATCCATGCGTCGGGTACTTCATGCCTTTGC
>JBMTCI010000030.1:0-7949 GCA_049430745.1 Luteolibacter sp.
TTTGCCGTCGGCCGCAGTGTCTGGGTCCAATCCCGGATAAGCCCCCATGTCCACTTTGTACTCTTCGATCGCTTTGCTCAGCAGCGCGATCTGGACCTTGGCTTTTTCTGTTGCCTGACGCTGTTTGGCAAATTCCATACCGACGACCACCAGCCCGGCAAGGATGGCAATGATGGTGGTGACCGCCATCATCTCGACGAGCGTGAAAGCGGGCAGCTTGTGGCGACGGGAATTGATTCTCATGGGTGTCCTCGTTGGGGTGTTCACTGATTGCCCATGGTCGAGATCATCTTGATGAGCGGCAGGAAGAGCGCGAACACTACCGAACCAACGATCAAGGCAAGGATCACAATCATGATCGGCTCCAGAATCGAAGTCAGCGCGGTGACGGCGTTGTCGACCTCGTCGTCATAGACATCGGCAACCTTGAGAAGCATTTCCGGCAACTGACCGGTTTCTTCACCGACATCGACCATTGAAATCACCATGTTGGGGAACACGCCAGAGGCTTGGAGCGGAGTGACGATGGTTTCACCTTCTTTGACCGCCTCGTGAACTTTTTCGATCGCGCTGGAAATGACCACATTGCCAGCGGTGTCGCGGGTGATGTTCAGGGCTTGGAGAATCGGCACACCGGAGGTCACGAGAGTGCCAAGCGTGCGGGAAAAGCGCGAGACCGCGCTCTTGCGCTGGATGTCGCCGAGGATGGGCATGCGCAACTTGAGTTGGTCGATGGTGCTGCGGCCGCCCTTTGTGTTGCCCCAGAGGTTGAAGAGCACGACAAGAACGGCAAAAACGACAAAGAGGAAGAACACGTTCGGTACGAAGAGTGGTCGCGCGAGGAAGAACTCGGAGGTGCCGAACACGATTTTGGAAATGAGCGGCAGCTCTTGGTCGGTGCTGGTGAACATCTCCTTGAACTTCGGCACGATGAAGATCATCAGGAACACAAGAATGGCCACCGCGATGAACATCACGATCACCGGATAAACCATCGCCGAGACGATCTTGTTTTTGAGTTTCTGCGCCTTCTCTTGGTATTCTGCGAGACGGTTGAGAACGATTTCAAGCACACCGCCAAGCTCGCCGGCCTTGACCATGTTGACATAGAGCTTGTTGAAAATTTTCGGGTGCTGGGCGAGCGACTCGGAGAAGGTTGATCCGCCTTGCACATTCTCCGCGAGGATGCCGACGGTGGCACGAAGCGTCGGGTTGGGCTCCTGTTTTTCGAGCACGGTGAGGCTGCGCAGAAGGGGAAGACCCGAGTCAATGAGCGTGGCAAGCTGGCGGGTGAAAATCGTGAGGTTTTTGGGCTTCACGCTACCGCCAACCTTGCCCGCGGGCTTGGCTTTGGCTTTGCCCTTGGTTTTGGCGGCCATGGCGGCCTTGTCCTTTTTGCTGATCTTGCCTTCCTCCTGAACCTTGGTCGGGTAAAGGCCGGCGCTGCGCAGTTGTTGGATAGCCTCGTTCTCGGAATTGGCGGTGACAACTCCGGTCTTTTCTTCGCCTTTGGCGTCGAGGGCGCTGTAAATGAACTTGGGCATGATGATTGTTCAGAGCGGAATGAAGCGCAAAGCCGCCGTCATGGCGATGGAAAAGTCGGGGAGGTCTGTGGGTTTTTGCGGCTCGGAGAATCAGGCGCCGAGGCGGCATCAGGTGTATTTCAGCACTTCCTCGATCGTCGTGTTGCCGAGGTAAATGTTGCGCAGGCCGTCTTCGCGCAGCGTGTTCATGCCGAGCTCGACGGCCTTTTGCTTGATCACCACCGTGGGGGCGCGCGCCGTGATGAGCTCGCGGATCGGGTCCGTGATGTTGAGAAGTTCATAAAGCCCGCGGCGGCCCTTGTAACCCGTCTGGCCGCAGACCTCGCATCCGGCGCCGGTGAAGAACTGCTTGTCGCCGAGTTCGTGGGCGGAGATGCCGAGCTGGCTGAGAATGGCTTCGTTCGGTTCGTACGGCGATTTGCACTCCTTGCAGATCGTGCGGACGAGGCGCTGTGCGAGCACGCCTTCGAGCGAAGCACCGACAAGGAAAGGTTCGCAGCCCATGTCGACCAAACGCGTGACCGCGCCTGGCGCATCGTTGGTGTGGAGGGTCGAGAGTACAAGGTGACCGGTGAGCGCGGCCTGAATGCCGATGGTCGCGGTTTCCTTGTCGCGCATTTCCCCGATCATGATGCGGTCCGGGTCCTGACGCAGGAAGGCGCGCAATACGCGCGGGAAATCGAGACCGATGGCTTCGTTGATCGGAATCTGAACAATGCCGTCGATGTCGTACTCGACCGGATCCTCGGCCGTGAGGAGCTTGGCGTCGATGGTGTTGATGCGACGCAGCGCGGCGTAAAGCGTGGTCGTCTTGCCGGCGCCGGTGGGTCCGGTGACGATGAAAATCCCGTTGGGTTTTTCGATCGTTTCGGTGATGTAATCGTAAATGTATTCGGGCAGCCCGAGGTTTTCGAGCGAGAGGTTGACCGATGAGCGGTCGAGCACCCGCAGCACGATCGATTCGCCGTGATGGGTTGGCAGCGAAGAGACACGCATGTCGACTTGTTTTTCGCCGATCTGTTTGACGATGCGTCCGTCCTGCGGGATGCGTCTTTCGGCGATGTTCATGTTCGACATCACCTTCACCCGCGAGAGGATGGGCAGAGCGAGATGGATCGGTGGCGGCGCCATTTCGTAGAGCGCGCCATCGACCCGGTAGCGGATTTTGAATTCGTTTTCGAAGGGCTCGAAGTGGATGTCGGATGCCTTTTCCTTGATCGCTTGATAAAGCACCAAGTCGACATAGCGGATGATCGGCGCGGAGTTGGCCTCCGATTCGAGATCGGCTTCGCTGCGTCCTTCGCCACCAACTTCCAGTTGGCTGAGGAGGTCCTCCATGGCCTTGCCTTCGCCGCCGTAGCATTCGTTGATTTTCGCCTCGACCAGGTAGTCCGGTGCGACCACGAGCACAATTTCGCGACCAATCGAAAATCGGAGGTCCTCGACGGTTTGCGGGTTGAGCGGATCGACAAGGGCGACATGGAGTCCCGCATCGTCGAACTGAACCGGCAGGGCGCCATGAAGACGCGCGGTACCGGCGGGCACCAGTGCGAGGATCGCTTCGGGCGGAGTCCAGTCACGCAGGTCGACCATCTGGGCGCCAAGTTCGGAAGCCACGACCGGCCAGACATCGTCACGGTGACCGATGATTTGAAAGTCCGTGAGAATTTCCGCGATTTCCTTTCCGCACTGATTGACCTCGGCGAGGATGTCGTGAGCGAGGCTGGCGTCGATGAGCCCGCGAGCTTGAAAGAGTTCGACAATTTGTTGGTGGTCCATGGGACAGGCGAAAAGTGAAGGCTATGCGGTGAATCAGTCGGCGTCGGACATGGTGGTGTGGACGACTTCGCTGCCGGAGGTGAGCCCTGCGAGTACCTTGCGGATGCCGTCTTCGCGCAGCGTGCGCATGCCGAGCTCGCGCGCGCGCCGACGGAGCTGGGTGGAGGTGAGGCCGGTGTTGATCATTTGCCGCACTTCGTCGTCGACGAGGAACAGTTCGAAGATTCCCATTCGGCCCTTATATCCGCCGCCGCGGCATTTTTCGCATCCGACCGGGCCGTAGATCGTGGCATCGGCCATGCGCGAGGCGTCGAGCGAAAGCGCGCGCATTTCCTTTTCGGTGAGCTCTGCCGGGGCTTTGCAAACTGGGCAGAGTTTGCGCACGAGTCGTTGGGCAAGCACGCCGCGCACGGCAGATGCGATGAGGAAGGACTTCACGCCAATGTCGGCAAGACGGGCAACGGCCGAGGGAGCATCGTTGGTGTGGAGGGTGGAGAAAACCAAGTGACCGGTGAGCGATGCATTGATTGCGATGTTGGCGGTCTCGGCATCACGAATTTCCCCGATCATGATGATGTTGGGCGCTTGACGCAGCATGGCGCGCAGCGCGGCGGCAAAGGTCATGCCGATGTCGGTTTTCACCATCACCTGATTGATGCCCGAAAGTTCGTATTCGACTGGGTCCTCGACGGTGATGATTTTTTTGTCGGGGCGGTTGATGACGTTGAGGCAGGCGTAGAGCGTGGTGGTTTTACCCGAGCCCGTCGGGCCGGTGACCAGCAGGATGCCGTCGGGCAAACCGAGGAGCTGTTCGAAGGTGGTCTGGTCGTCGGAGAAAAAGCCAAGCTCCGGGAGGCCGAGCACCAGCGCCGATTTGTCGAGGATCCGCATGACGATCGACTCGCCATGATTGGAAGGCACGGAGGAAACCCGAAGGTCGACTTGCTTGTCGCCGAGCTTGAGCTGAATGCGGCCGTCCTGGGG
Organism: Luteolibacter sp.; assembly: GCA_049430745.1. Classification (GTDB taxonomy): domain Bacteria; phylum Verrucomicrobiota; class Verrucomicrobiia; order Verrucomicrobiales; family Akkermansiaceae; genus Luteolibacter. The sequence continues at coordinate 4,308 of JBMTCI010000030.1, forward strand.
CAGGCGCTTCTCGGCGATCGACATCGTGCCGCTCATGACCTTCAAACGCGCGATCATGGCGGGAAGAAGCTTCTTCGGGTGGCTGTCGACATGCACAAGCTTGCCGTCCATGCGATAGCGCACGCGCACGGATGTCTCGAGCGGCTCGACGTGAATGTCGGAGGCGCGCAGACGGAAGGCCTCGGTGAGCAACTGCACGACGAGACGGATGATGGGCGCGTCTTCGCCCTCCGCGCCGGCTTCAGAATCGCCGGTGGTGATTTGCATGCTGTTGGCATCGGACATGCCGGATCCGTCCTGTGATTGATAAAACTGTTTAAGATAGTCGCGGATGTCCTGATGGGCGGCGCAGACGAAGTTCAACTCACGGCCGACGACATGCGGCAAAGAGTCGAGCACCTCGAAATCAAGTGGGTCGGCGACTGCGACGGTGAGCGTGAGCCCATCATCTTCAACGGGGATCACGCGGTATCGCCTCGCGGTTTCTTCGCTGATCGTTTCGGTGATGCCCGGATGGAAATTGATTTCCGAGAGCCGCACAAATCCGATTGCCGCATTGGCGGCCAGAGTCTGGGCGATTTGCTCTTGGGTCAGCGCGGTTTGGGCGAGAATTTGCTCGATGATTGATTCGCCGATGGAAATTTTTTCGCGCGCTGAGGCTACTTCATCGGCGCTCACCAGTCCGGCTTCGACAAGCAATTCGGTAAGATATTCTTCGTTGGAAAACACTGGAGGAAAATGCGTCTGGTGGTGGATTTTGAAGCGGGCAAGCGTAGCACCTCGATTGATGCGGCGCAACTCGCGCAGAGTGGTTCTTCCGCCCCCTGCTTGTCAACCGGTCAGATTTGAGCCCGCCGGATATTTTTCCCGCTGGCATCGACGGGCTCCAGTCCTTGTCATGGATCATGCACGCATCGGCAGTGACCCGTGATTGACAGTGCCCGTACGAGGAGTTCCATATCGTTTTCGTTGAAAGACCACTCGGAAACATTGATCGAACTCGCGCTTGCCGAGGACCTCGGTGACGGCGATGTCACCTCGCAGTATTTTATCCCCGCTGACCGCCGGGCGCGGGCATTTGTCACGGCGCGGCGCGCTGGCGTAATTTCTGGCATCGAGCTCGCGGCGCGGGTGTTTGAAAAGGTCGATTCAAACCTTGAAGTGGAAATTTTGATCGAGGACGGCAGCCGTGTGAGCGCGGGAGCCTTGCTGCTTCGCGTCGAGGGTTCGGCGCGCTCGATTCTTGGCGCCGAACGCACGGCGCTCAATTTTGTGCAAAGACTCAGCGGAGTTGCCACGCTCACCGCGCGATATGTTGATGCGATCAAGGGCGCGAAAGCGCGCATCCTCGACACGCGCAAAACCACACCAGGCTATCGCCTGCTCGAAAAAAAAGCGGTGGTCGATGGCGGCGGTCACAATCACCGCATGAATTTGCACGACCGCGCGATGGTGAAGGACAACCACCTCGTCAGCGAAGGTGGCGTTGCGGCGATTCAGGCGGCGATTCGCAAATTGAAAAGCGAAAGACCGAGTGTCGAGGTCGAGCTTGAGGCCGACCATCTAGATCAGGTGCGCGAATTCCTCGCGCTCGACGGCGTGGATCACATCCTGCTCGACAACATGAGCCTCGACGAATTGCGCGAAGCGGTAGCGATGCGCGGCGAGCGCACGCTGCCGATGTTTGAGGCAAGCGGCGGCGTGACGCTGGAAACGATTCGTGACATTGCGGCGACTGGCATCGATTTCATTTCGGTCGGCGCGCTCACCCACTCGGCCCCGGCGCTCGACATCGGTCTTGATTTCACACCGCTGGAAATTTCCTGATCCCGATGGCGCACGATCTTACAAGCGCGGCAGCCGAGTTTCCCGATCCCTTTCATCTCCGTGTTTTGGAATCGGCGGGCTCTACCAATGATGAGTTGCGCTTGCTCGCCGATGCCTTGGCGCCGGCCGGGCTTGTCTTGCTTGCGCTCGAACAGACGGCAGGTCGCGGTCGTCGCGGCGCGCGATGGGTCGCATCACCGGGCGAGTCGCTCACCTTTTCGATCCTGCTCCGCCCATCCGAACCCAAGGCTCTTTGGCCGCGCCTCGCGCTCGCGGCTGGCCTTGCAGTCGCCGAAGCGGTCGAGTCGTTTGGTCCCGCGGCAGGCATCAAGTGGCCGAACGATGTCTGGATCGGCTCGCGCAAAGTCGCTGGCATTTTGGTCGAAGCCGGCGCGGATTTCGCCATCATCGGCATCGGGCTCAATGTGAATACCACAAGCTTTCCCGACGAAGTCGCCGACATCGCCAGTTCGCTTGCGATGGAAACCGGCATGACCCATTCGCAGGGCGATGTGCTTGGCGCGATCATCCGCCGCTTCGCAATTCGCGCGCAACAAATCGATGCCGATTTCTCCGCGCTCATGGATCAGGTCCGCCAACGCTGTGTGCTCAGCGGAAAAACCGTGCAGCTTGTCACGCCCGCTGGCCCTCGCGTCGGAGTCGTCGATGGACTCTCTCACGCCGGCGAGCTCATCTTTCGCAGCGCAAGTGGCACCGAACATCTCATCCAAGCCGACGAGATCCGCATCGTTTCGTCGTCTGAACAAAATCCCATTTCGCTGCCGCTCACTGAATCGCCCTTATCATGATGAAACGCGCGCTCACATTTGGCTTCGCCTGCTTTTCATTGCTTTCGTGCGCGACAAACGAGCCAGAGGACAAACCCAAGCCCGAGCCGCCGAAGCTGGTTGGCCGCATCGCTTCGATCCCGCCCGACAGACGCTTTGTGTTGATTCAAAGGTATGGTCAATGGACCTCTGAGCCGGGCTCCATTCTCACCACCCGCGGGGCCGACCAGCGCAGCGCCAACCTGCTCGTCACCGGCGAGGCCCTTGGCGAGTTTGCCGCAGCCGACCTGCAATCGGGTCAGGTTGAGCTCGGCGATGCGGTTTATTCACAACATATTCCCAAGCCGCCGCCCGCCAGCGAGCCGCCTAACGAGGCCTCCGCGCCTGAAACTTCCCCAGCCGAAGATATAAAAAATCCTCAAAAAACCTCGGATTAGGGTTATTTTTTGAAAAATATTTCGCATTTACGGAATTATTTTCTTCCAAGACCTCTCGGAAAGCCGTAATTTTCAAAAGTCCCACGACGCGTGGGGTCCCCGCCGCACTCCTTGTCCCGAAGGAGCAGGCAGTTCCAAAGCGCCTCCGGCCTCGTGCCCAGCGCCAGGTCCTCGCCGCGCAGTGCCATGCGTCATCCTGTCCCCAAATGAATCCAACAACCAGCCAACATGAAATCCACGAACGCCACGGGCGCTTCGGTCAAGGCCGATGCCGACCGTCTCGCTGACTTTGTCCTGTTCACGCAGCGCAGCTGCATCCTGAACCTCTCGACTGAGCTGAACAAAGGAAACATCTCGTTTTCCCAGTTCTTTCTTCTGACCTATCTCTCCAGTGAGGAGTACCTGACGATGTCCGACATCGCCAAGAAGATGGGTCACTCGACCGCCGCCGCTACCGGTTTGGTCGACCGACTTGAAAAGCTTGCTTATGTCGAGCGCACGCACGCTGCCGAAGATCGCCGCAAGATCATGGTGCGCATCACCCGCAAGGGCACCGAGCTGGTCTCGAAGATGCGTTCGGAAATTGCCAG
>JBMTCI010000031.1:0-7904 GCA_049430745.1 Luteolibacter sp.
GAGTTGGTGATGCCACAAAAAAGCGGCTGCAGGGCATTCCCCGCAACCGCTTTGTGATTTGTTAAACGAGGGATCAACCCGCGAAGTTCGCGGCGACGACATCCCAGTTCACCACATTCCAAAAGGCGCCGATGTAATCCGGTCTGCGGTTCTGATAGTGGAGGTAGTAGGCATGCTCCCAAACATCGAGTCCGAGCAATGGCTCGCCGGAGCATCCAGCAACGGCTTCACCCATCAGCGGGCAATCCTGATTCGGCGTTGAGCAAACGGCGAGCGAGCCATCGGATTTTTTCACGAGCCATGCCCAGCCAGAACCGAAGCGTGTGGCACCTGCCTTCGCGAAGGCTTCTTTGAAGGCATCGAAAGATCCAAAAGCTTTGTCGATCGCGGCGGCGAGCTCACCCGATGGAGCCTTGGCACCACCTGGCGCGATGACTTTCCAAAAAAAGCTGTGGTTCCAGTGACCGCCGCCATTGTTGCGCACGACCATGCGGATGTCGTCAGGCACGGATGCGAGATCGCCGATGAGTTTGCAGATCCACTTGTCCTCAAGCTCGGGCTTGCCGGCGATGGCGTTGTTCAAGTTGGTGATGTAGGCCTGATGATGCTTGCTGTGATGAATCTCCATCGTGCGGGCATCGATGTGAGGTTCGAGGGCATCGTAGGCGTATCCGAGTTCGGGCAGTGTGTGTGGCATGATGGATGATCGGTTTTCGTTGCTTTGTGCGGGGAAACGGTTAGCTAGAAATGGTCCCCGGACGCCCCCTACGAAACCGAGCTTTCACCAACCCGCAAGCGAAATTCGCCATCATGCCACCCGAAATCGCCAACTACCTGCCACACACCATCATCGCGATCGCGGGATGCCTGCTAGGCTGGCTGATCAACCAACTCTTGGCATCGCGCCAAATCACCGCTGCGAACGAGCGACTCAACGCCGAACAACGCCGCGCCAGCGAGTTGGACTCACGCCTCGCACAAAGCATCGCCGAGTCCGACGCGCATGAAAAACAGGCTCAGGATTTTCGCAACGAACTTTCCAAAATCCAAACCCAACTCGACGCGGAAATCAAAGCCGCTCAGGAAAAACAGGCGCTGCTCGAACGCTCGGAAGCCAAGCTCAGCGATACCTTCAAAGCACTCTCAGCCGATGCTTTAAAAACCAGCTCCGAACAATTTCTCCAACTCGCCAAGGCCTCGCTTGCCTCGCAAAGCGAAGAAGCCCGCGGCGAACTCGAAAAACGCAAGGTCGCCATCGAGGGCTTGGTCAAGCCAGTCACCGAGACTCTTGGGAAATTCGAATCCCGCATCGGCGAGATCGAGAAAGCCCGCGAGGGAGCTTACTCGGAACTGAAGGAACAAATCCGCGGCCTGAGCGAGGGCAATCAGAAGCTTCACCTCGAAACCTCATCGCTCGTCAAAGCCTTGCGTCAACCCGCCGGACGCGGGCAATGGGGCGAGATCCAACTGCGTCGCGTGGTGGAGCTTGCCGGCATGCAGGAACACTGCGATTTCGAAACGCAGCACACGACCACCACCGACGAAGGCAAAAAACTTCGCCCCGACCTCATCGTACACCTGCCCGGCGGCAAGACCATCGTTGTCGATTCGAAAACCCCGATGGAGGCCTACCTCGATGCCATTCAAGCGAATGACGATGCGATTCGCGACGAGGCCATGCGCCGTCACTCAGCGCAAGTGCGCGTGCACATCCAACAACTCGCGTCCAAAAATTACACGAGTCAGTTTGCCCACGCACCGGAGTTCACCGTGCTTTTTCTTCCGAGCGAATCGTTCTTCTCCGCCGCGCTTCAAAATGATCCGGGGCTCATCGAACATGGCGTCGAAAAAAGCGTGATCCTTGCCACGCCTACCACGCTGATCGCCCTCCTGCGCGCGGTCGCCTACGGCTGGCGTCAGGAAGCGCTCGCCGAAAACGCGCGCGAAATTTCCAAACTTGGCCGCACCCTCCACGAACGCATCGGCAAGCTCGCCGAACATTTCGTGAAACTCGGACGCTCGATCGGACATGCTGTCGAACATTACAACTCAGCCATGCGCTCACTCGAATCGCGCGTGCTCGTCACCGCGCGAAAATTCGAGGAACTTCAAGCAGTCGCACCCGATGCCAGCATCGCCAGCCCCGAACTGATCGATCATCAAACTCAAGCGACCATCACGACATTGCCCGAACAAAAAGAGACAGAATCAACCGACGATTTCTCGTTCGTGCCCGAGCCACCACCCAATCCGAGAAACGCCGCTTCCGACCTTCGCTCGGCGCTGTGAAACACTCGCTCGGCCCATCATTTGTCATGCTCCCCTCGCTCACCGGCCTTTCGCACGAAGACCTCGCCACATGGCTCAAGGATCAGGGCGAGCCAACCTTTCGCGCAAACCAGATCCTCGATTGGGTGTGGAAAAAGAAAGCCGACTCGATCGAAGCGATGAGCAATCTGCCTGCTGCTCTGCGCGCGAAGTTGCAGGAATCATTCCGACTCTCATCACTCACCCACTCACACACGCAAGGTTCATCCGACACCACCCGCAAGTTTCTCTTCAAGCTCCACGATGGGCGCTATGTCGAAAGCGTACTGATCCCCGCCAACCCCGCTCTCTACGGTGGCGCCTCCGACCGACGCACGCTCTGTGTTTCGTCCCAAGTCGGATGTGCTTACGGCTGCAAGTTCTGTGCCTCGGGCCTCGCGGGATTCACTCGCAACCTCGATGCCTCGGAGATCGCCGGACAAGTCCTCGCCGCCGAACAACTTTCCAACGAACGCGTCGACAACATCGTCTTTATGGGCATGGGCGAACCACTCGCCAACATCAACAACCTGCTCGCGGCGATTCATTTGATCACCCACGAAAAATCCCTCCACCTTGGCGCGCGCCACCTGACGATTTCCACCTCCGGCCTTGTCCCGCAGATCCGCCAACTGGCCGAACACCCGCAGCAAATCCGCCTCGCGATTTCACTCCACGGTGCCACCGACGAGATCCGCCAGCAAATCATGCCGGTGAACCGCAAGTATCCGCTCGCCGAACTCTTCGACGCGCTCGATTATTGGAACTTGCGAAAAAACCAAAAGCTCACGCTCGAGTACATCCTGATCGAGAACATCAACGACTCGCTCGAGCAGGCCGCAACGCTTGCCCGCGTCGCGCGCCGCCTCCACGCCAAGGTCAACCTCATCCCTTACAACACAGTCGAAGGCCTCGAGTGGAAACGCCCCAGCGACAAGCACTGTCGCGCGTTTCGCGATGTGCTCAAAAACGCCGACGTGCAAGCGACCTTGCGACTCGAAAAAGGTCACGACATCGACGCGGCCTGCGGTCAATTGCGACTCAAACAGGAAACCGCCGAAGGCATCATTCGCTGAGACTGCTGATCAATCGATCGATCTCAAACTTTCGTTTTGTTCGCAGGAAAACGCCCCTTGCCCGGCGCACTCATCCACGCCCAAGCCGACCTGACCATCTCGCGCACATCCTTGCGCGATGCCACCCAGCCGAGGAGTTCTTTCGCCAAGGACGGATCGGCGACCAATGAATCAGGATCACCCTCGCGGCGCGGACCATACTTCACCGGCACTTGTTTTCCGGTGATTTCTTCAACCGCCGAAATGATTTCCTTCACGGAAACTCCCACGCCGGTTCCGAGATTGCAGCGCACCGAAGCACCGCCCGCCGCCAAATGATCAAGCGCCCGCGCGTGAGCATCGGCCAAGTCCTCGACATGGATGTAATCACGAATGCAAGTGCCATCGGGCGTGTTGTAATCGGTGCCAAACACTTCGATGTGATCAATCTCACCCGTCACCGCCATCATCACGCGAGGGATCAAATGCGTTTCGGGATTGTGATCCTCGCCAATGAGCCCATCGGGCGAGCATCCGCTGGCATTGAAGTACCGCAAGCAAGCGCTGCGCAGACCCCACGCGCGATCGCAGTCGGCAAGGATCCATTCGACCATCAGCTTGCTGCGACCGTAGGGGTTGATCGGATTCTGCACATTGCTTTCGGTAATCGGCAATTTGTCGGGCACCCCATAGGTCGCGCAGGTCGATGAGAAAACGAAGACCTTGCATCCGAACTCTTGCATGACCTGCAAGAGTTTCACCGGTTCGGCGGTGTTGTTTTGATAGTACTTGAGTGGATCGGTCACCGACTCGCCGACATAGGCGAAGGCCGCAAAGTGAACGACCGCGCCAAACTTGTGCTTGGCGAAAAGTCCGCGCACCAAGTCCTGATCGCCGACATCGCCCACCACCAACTCGACACCGTCATCGACGATCGCTTTCTCGTGACCGAAAACCAAATTATCGAGAACCACCACCCGCCGACCCTGGCCGGCAAGAAGCCTGACCGTGTGGGAACCGATGTAACCGGCGCCGCCGGTGACGAGAATGGGTGCGGATGAGTCGCTCATAAGTGCCGAAAGAAACGGCCAAATCCGAGAAATTGTCAATCACGCTGACGCCCCGCAACCGCTCGCGGATTTCCAAAATATTTCTCGAATGACTGACGGGATCGTGTAGTCTTAGCAGCATGATCAAAAACATTCGTTTTTGTGGTATCGCCGTGGCCACTGCCACCGCGCTCAGCTCCTGCTACTACGATCCCTACTTCTCCTACACTGGGGCGACCTATGGCGGGACTTACTCGAGCTCCAGCTACTATGGCGGGGGCGGCAGCTACTCCAGCTCGGTCTTCATCAGCACCGGAAATCCCGAATGGGGATATGACCCAAGCTGCTACAGCTATTACAACTACCGCCGCCGCTGCTACTACGACCCTTACCTCAATGGATTCTATCCCGTCGGCTACCGTCCCCCTGTTTTTGTTGGTTGCGTCCACCCCCACGGCTGGCGCCCAGGCTCAAGCTATTGCCCGCCGCCAAGTAGGGTCAGCAACATCACCATTGTGAACTATCGCAACCGCGAATCAGCTTACCGCAGCGCGGGATACATTCAGCATGGTCACCGCGAGCAATACGCGACGCAACAATCACGTCCGGAAACCAAACCCTCATTCTTCCAACGCCCCACACAGGAAGTCCGCCCACAACAAAACTACACCCGACCCTCCCCCGGATTTCAGCAGCAGTCACGCCCATCGCGTGAACCGCAGCGCGAGCAACCGCAAACTCGTCCGTCGGCATTCAACACGCTGGTCAACACCCGACCCGAAACTTCCGCTCAACCCCAAACCCGTCCGAGCTTTGGCTCAAGCCGCCCGACATTCGATCGCGGTCAGCAGTCAGGCCAAAGCTCGCGTCCGAGTTTCGGCGGCAACCGCGAGCAAATTTCGGAAGGTCTGCGCCGAAGCGGTCACTCACGCGTGGAACGCAGCGAACGCAAACCGCGCGGCGAACAAGAAGCGGAACAGGCTCAGCCCTGATGCTCTAGTTCAATCCGCTTCAAAGCGGCTCCGTGCTGCGGCGACGCTCATTGAACAGCACCGTTTCGCGAAAGCCTGCGGCCTTGGCGATCGCCACAGCCTTGTCAAAATCGCGACCCACCTCAATGGGCGCGTGGGCGTCGGATGAAATCACCAAGGGCACACCTGCCGAGCAGGCGAGTTCGAGAAATCCAAGCGCGGGATAGGCCTCCGCGCAGGGCTTGTGCCAACCTGCGGTGTTGAGCTCGATCACGCATCCTGCCGCTGCAATGGCATCGATCGTCGGTTCGTAGAATCGAGCGAGATCACCGCTCGGCACATGCGCGAATTTTTTCACCAAATCCGGATGCGCCAAAATATCAAAGAGACCACTCGATGCCATCCGCGCGTAGGTTTGCCAATAGCGTGTCCACACAGCTTCCACATCGCTCTCGGCCCAGCGACCCAGCCACTTGGGATTGTCGAAATCCCAATCGCCGAGGTAATGCACCGATCCGATCAAATAATCCCAGCTTGATTCTTTTTCGATTTCGCCAATCCACTCATCACAACCTTCAAGCCAATCGCACTCGAGCCCGATGCGCACCGGCAATTTTCCAGCCGCCTTCGCACGCGCGCGCTCGACCCATGCGAAGTATTCCGGCAACTCGTCGCGACGCATCCGCCAATCATCAAATGGCTCGGGAGTCTGAGGTGCGTGATCAGAAATTCCGTACTCGCTCAAACCCGCTGCCAAAGCCATTTCAACATACTCTTCCGGTGATCCGGTCGCGTGACGGCACATCGGCGTGTGCGTGTGGTAATCAGCTGGCATGCGATTGGGGATGAATCGGGTTGAATGATCCGCCCAAGCCATACTAGACTCTCGCCGTGGTGCAAGCACCAGCGCATCTCATGAGTTCCCCCTCCGACGCCACAGCCCCCGCCAACTTGGTGATCAAGCGCCTCGTCCAACAGCTGCGCAACCACCCCAAGCGCGTGGTCTTCACCGAGGGCGAGGACATCCGTGTCATTCGCGCCGCCGCCCGCCTTGTGCGCGAGGAGGTTGTCGCACCCATCCTTCTCGGCAACCGAGAAAAAATCCGCGCTCTCGCCGCAGAGCATGGCGTGCCGCTCACCTTCATCCACATCATCGATCCACCCCACGCGACCGACTTCAAGCTCTTCTGCCAGCGGGTGAAAAACATGGACCGCTATCGCAGCAACAGCATCGGTCAGGCAGAGGAGCTCGTCGCCAAGCCCCACTACTTCGGCGCGCTCATGGTCCAGTACGGCCAAGCCGATGCGATCGTTGGCGGAAATCAGGCCCTGCCCGCCGCCTACTTCCGCGCCCTGCTCCACACGATCAAGCCGCTGCCACATGTGCCGAAAATTTTCGGTGTCTCGATCCTCACCGGCGGCCATCTTCAAAACCTCGGCGAATCGGGCATCATCTTCATGGCCGACAGCGCGCTCAACCCGAGCCCGGATGTCGCCGAGCTCTCCGCCATCGCCATCGAGACCGGCAAGCTTGCCCACCATTTCCTCGGACGCAAAACCCGCGTCGCGATGCTCAGCCACTCAACCAAAGGCAGCGCCTCCACCGCCGATGCGAAACGCATGGCAGCCGCCGCCTCACTCGCCCAAGCCGAGGCCCATCGCCAGTTTCTCGAAATCGACATCGAGGGCGAAGTCCAGGCCGATGTCGCACTCGACCCCGCCGCGGCCGAAATCAAAACCCCCGCCGCCGAATCCCGCCGTAGCGCCGATGTCTTGGTCTTCCCGAACCTCGACGCCGCGCATATCTCCCTCAAGCTTCTTCAGCATGTCGCCGGTGCGCGTAGCTACGGTCAACTCATCCTCGGCCTCGCCCGCCCCGCCGCTCAAGTCCCACGCACCGCCGATGAGGAAACGATCTTCGGCACCGCCGCCGCAGTCTCCGTCGAGGCGATCAAGTATCACCAACTCTACCCCGACGGTGGGATTTGAGGTGGATCGTTGATAGTGGATTGAAGAAGCCACTTCTTCAATTTCTTCCACTTCGATGTTCGATGTTCAATCCCCCGCCTGCTCCGCCGCGAGGAACGACTTCCGGCACAGCTCGGCGTATTTGCCGCCCTCGGCGAGCAGCGTTTCATGCGTGCCTTGCTCAATGACCTCACCCGCCTTGAGCACATAGATGCGATCAGCATTGCGAATGGTCGAAAGCCGATGAGCAATGACGAATGCCGTGCGGTTGGCCATGAGGTGATCAAGTGCGTCTTGGATCAAGCGCTCGGTTTCGGAGTCGACCGATGCCGTGGCCTCGTCGAGCAAAAGAATCGGCGCGTCCTTCAACAAGGCGCGCGCGATCGAGAGCCTTTGCTTCTCACCACCAGAAAGTTTCACCCCCCGCTCGCCGACATTGGTGTCGAGCTTTCGCGGCAAGGCACTCACAAACCCCTCGGCATGAGCCGCCTTCAAGGCTGACCACATCTCGTCATCCGTCGCATCGCGCTTCGCGAGCAAAAGGTTCTCCCTCA
>JBMTCI010000032.1:0-7891 GCA_049430745.1 Luteolibacter sp.
GAGTCGAGCGCACTGCGAAGGTTGATTGCGGCGAGCTCGGGTCCGCTTTGCGGATCGTCGAGGATGTTGAGCGCGGCTTTGAGTTCATCGCGCGCGTTGGCGAGGCTTGCCTGATGTCGCGCATTGATCGCGACCGCGGCGTTGCCCCAATCGGCATCGCCCACATGGAGTGCCTCGCGTATGGCGATGGAAAGTTTTTCGAATCCGCTGCCCTGCAGGCACGAGAGGCGGATCGCATCAACGTCGCGCCACGAAGGATCTTCGCCGAGGTCGGATTTGTTGAGCACGAGGAGGTGCTTGGCTTCGTGGATGGTGCGCGAAGATTTATCGCTGTGTGGTTTGCTCGCATCGGCAATCTCAATGACGAGATCGGCGGATTCGATTTGCTTGAGCGTGCGTTCGATCCCTTGAGACTCGATCTGGTCGGCGGATTCACGCACGCCAGCGGTGTCGACCAAGCGCAGTGGAATGCCATCGAGGTTGATCGTTTCCTCGATCGTGTCGCGGGTGGTGCCGGCGATGTCGCTGACGATCGCGCGTTCGAAGCCGAGCAGGTGATTGAGCAGGCTGGACTTGCCGACATTTGGTTCGCCAAAGATCACCGTACGCGCGCCCTCGCGCAGGATGCGGCCTTGATCGGCGGTCGCTAGCAAGGCATCGACATCGGCGAGCACGCCTGAAATTTTCGCGCGCAGCGCGGCACCCGATTGCGGGTCGATGTCTTCTTCGGGAAAATCGATCCATGCTTCGAGGTGCGCGAGTGTTTCGAGCAAGGCGTCACGCGCTTCGGTGGTCTTGCGGCCGAGGCGGCCTTCGAGCTGGTTGCGTGCGGCCCGCAGAGAAAGCCGCGTCTGCGCCGAGATCAAATCCATCACGCCCTCAGCTTGTGTGAGGTCGAGCTTGCCATTGAGAAACGCGCGTTGGGTGAACTCGCCGGGCGATGCCATCACTGCGCCGCATTCGAGTATGCGCCCGAGCACTTCGCGTGTGACCAGAATTCCGCCGTGACCAGTGAACTCGACACAAGTCTCGCCCGTGAAACTTCGCGGCGCGCGAAAGACGGTGAGTAGGCCATCATCGATCACCGCACCATCAGCACCGATGATCTGGCAATGACGCGAGAAGCGGTCGGCTTGTGTCGATGCCTTGCCATCGCTCGCTTTGTTCGCGATTTCGAGCGCCGCAGGTCCCGAGATGCGGATCATCGAAACCGCGCCCGTGCCCGCCGCTGTGGCGATGGCGGCGATCGTGCTTCGTGAATGATCATCGGCTGCTTGCATGTAGGCCACGAATTTAGATCTGAAATCCGCGAGGGAAACCACCGATTTCAATCAAGCACTTGATAGGCGCTGGAAACAAAACGCCCGGAGCGTTTGCACGGTCCGGGCGTTTGATTGATCGGATGAAAAAAACGGATCAGGCCTTGGCGGCTTCGGCAGGTGCCGCAGCGGCTGCGGGTGCGGCTTCTTCGACGCCAGCGCCGGGCTTGCCGATGTGCACGACAACGACTTCGGCCGCGTGGGTCGGACGCACGCCCTTCGGGTACTTGATGTCACCGAGGTGGAGCGAATCACCGAGGTTGAGGCTGCTGATGTCGACCTCGATGGTTTCTGGAAGGTCGTCGGGAAGGCAGGTGATTTCGATCGCGTGGATGTATTGCTCGATTACGCCGCCGAGTTTCACGCCGGGAGACTCGCCATTGAGGTGAGCTGGGATGTGGGCGGTGATTTCGGTTTTGTCGTCGATCGCGAGGAAGTCGGCGTGCAGGGCAGCGCCGGAAATCGGGTCGTGTTGGATGGCTTGGAGGAAGGCAAGGCGGGTTTGTTGGCCTTCGATCTCGAGGTTGACGACGATGTTTTCCGAGCTGCTGTGAGCGATCACTTCGGCGAACGATTTGGCGTCGACCTTGAGGTTGATGTTTTCGGTGCCGCGACCGTAGATCACGGATGGCAGCCAGCCTTCGCGGCGCATTTGGTTGAGGCGGCCGGAGCCGGTGCGGGCGCGGGGAGCGGCTTTGAGGAGTGTCTTTTTGGCCATGACGGAGATGGGTCGTTGAGGTTGGCGCCGGGTGCCGAATTGGTTGGCAGCCCGCGACGCGGGGCGGGTGATTTAGCGGCCCGAGGGGCGCTTGTCAAAAAATTGTTCGGCCTAAAGGGGAAAAATCCGCCTAATTGAGGAGTTCGCCGCGCAAACCTTATTGTGGTCGATGGTCCGCCCCGCGATGAACTGAGCCAATCCCAGAAAGGGCAGAGGTTGCCTTCCATGAAGTTCTGGCTATGTCTGGGCCATGACTTTACCCCCCTCTGTCACGCTGATCGATGAACCCGCAGGATACCCGGTCCTTGTCATCGATCACCCCACAGCTTCGGGCCGCATCGCTCTCAATGGGGCGCATGTCATGGAGTGGGTGCCGATGGGGCAAGAGCCCGTGCTCTACATGAGCCCGCTGGCCAAACTGGAGACGGGAAAAGCGATTCGCGGCGGGGTGCCACTTTGTTGGCCGTGGTTTGGTCCGCATCCTACTGGGGCGAATCAACCTGCTCACGGATTCGCGCGACTTCGGCCATGGACCGTGGGTGCGGTGGCTGAGGAATCCACAGGTGTGAACTTGGAGTTTCTGCTCCGCGACAGTGAGGCGACAAATGCCATCTGGCCGCAGCGCTTTGAATTGCGCTTGGAGGTAAAGATGGGTGAGACGCTTAGCCTGAAATTGACCGCCAAAAATACGGGCGAGACCGAATGGTCGATGACCGGTGCGCTGCATACTTATTTGAGCGTGGCGGATGTGGCTGAGGCGGCGCTGATCGGACTTGATGGCAGTTTTTATGTGGAGCCGCGACTTTCCGCTGAACGCGTGCAGCAAAGTGGGTCAGTGCATTTTGATCAGGAAGTGGATCGCAACTACGAGTCATCCGGGACCGTGAGTCTCATCGATCGCGCGGGAGGGCGGACCTTGGTGGTGGAAAAGGGCGGCAGCCAAACCACCGTGGTGTGGAATCCGTGGATTGAAAAATCCCAGCGTCTCGCCGACCTGCCTGACGATGCGTATCATTCCTTCGTTTGTGTCGAGGCTCTGAGCTCCTTGCCCGAAATGATCACTCTTGCTCCCGGCGAAGAACACACGCTGTCGCAGCGCATTTATGTGAAGTCCCTGTGATGACGAGGGATTAATTTGGTAAATCGTAAAATTTCAGCGCTCAAGCTAGGTTTCCCGCTCGACTCTTTTCGGGGTCGATCCACATAACTCTGCAATATGCTGTCTTGACAGCAACAAATATGATGATATGACATCATGCATGCGCACGACTGTTACCATTGACGCCGATACAGAGCATCTGTTGCGGGAAGAAGCGGCCCGGACGGGCAATTCTTTCAAGGAGGTTTTGAATCAAGCGATCCGCCGCGCCTTGGGGCGGCAGGCTTCATGCAAGGATTTTCACATCGAGCCACTTTTTGCGGCACCGTTTCCTGCAGAGATCGCGGGCAGAAATATGAATCGCCTGGCCGACGAGTTGGACGATGAGGACACCATTAGGGAGTTGGCGCGATGATTTTGCCTGACCTCAATCTTCTGCTCTACGCATACAATCCGCATGCCGGACAACATGCCAAGGCTAAGCAATGGTGGGAGCAGTCCGTCAATGGGCGGGAACTGATCGGCCTGCCGCACGAAGTGGCTCTGGGGTTTGTCCGCATTGCGACCAACCCTCGATTGGGAAACGCGGCGGTTTCGCTGGCTGCCGCCAAAGATGTGGTGGCCAGCTGGCTTGATCTACCCATCGTCCGTGTGCTGCTGCCGCGCGAAAATCATACGGAGAAAGTTTTGGCTCTCATGGAGCGGGCTGGAGTTGGCGGGCAGTTGACCTCCGATGCCTCGCTCGCGGTCTATGCCATGGACAACCGTGCCACGCTATATTCAAACGATGCCGATTTTGTCCGCTTTCCCGGTCTGAGCTTTGTGAATCCTCTTTTGGAGAGTAGATGATTTTTTGATGGATTCGTTACTCCGTGTTCGTAAGCCGCTTTTCGATAGCGACTGTGATGTCATCAGCAAATTGAGTGTCGTGCTTAAACGGCAAAGAGCGAGGTCACGGATTGTCCGCCATGGATGCGGCGGATCGCTTCGCCGAGCAGCGGAGCGATGCTGACCACATGGACCTTGTCGCCGCTGGCTTGTGGGACTGAATCAGTGGTGATGACCTCTTCGATGCACGAAGCGGAGATCCGCTGGTGGGCCATTTCGCCGAGCACGGCGTGGGAGACACCGGCAAAGATTCTTTTGGCACCGTGTTTGCGCAGGATGTCGGCCGCGGCGCAAAGTGTGCCGGCGGTCTCGGTCATGTCGTCGACGAGTAGGACATCGCGGCCTTCGACTTCGCCGATGACATTCATTGCCTCCACGCGAGTGGCGCTGACGCGGTGCTTGGCTACGATCGCGAGTTCGGCGCCGAGTGCGTCGGCATAGGCGCGGGCCATTTTCACGCCTCCGACATCGGGTGAAACGACTGTGAGGTTCGAAGCATCAGGGTGGCGTTCGCGCAGGTAGCCGATGAGAGCGGGCTTGGCGTAGAGGTGGTCGACGGGGATGTCAAAGAAGCCTTGGATCTGCGGCGCGTGGAGGTCCATGGTCAACACGCGGTTCACACCAGCTGAGGTGAGTAGGTTAGCAATGAGCTTGGCGGTGATCGGTACGCGCGGTTGGTCTTTGCGATCCTGACGGGCATAACCGAAGAATGGCATCACGGCGGTGATGCGCTCGGCGCTGGCGCGGCGTGCGGCATCAACCATGATCAACAACTCCATGATGTTGTGGTTGGTCGGCGGGCAACTCGGTTGAATGATGAACACATCGGCGCCGCGGACGTTTTCGTTGATTTTCACCGAGGTTTCACCATCGGGAAACGCAGTGACTTCGACATCCGCGAGCGGGTGGCCTAGGCTTGCTGCGATGCGTTCGGCGAGGTTCCTGTGGGCGGTGCCGCTGATCAGTTTCATCGGGAAAAATCGGGAGTTTGGTGTGACCTGTGAGCGCGCGGATTGTTGACACTCCTGGCGCTCTCGGCAACACTTTGCTCGCAAAACCTTCGTTCCTTTGACAACCAGCTGCAATCACACCGCCGATGCCACGGCATCCGGTCAGTCATCAACCCAAACAGCACGCTGGTGCACATGGGGTGCCTTGCTGGTGGTGACGTTGGTGTTGTGGTGGTTCTATGGCGGTGAAACGAGGTTTGGTCCGGGTCGGCATCAGACCGCCTTGGGATGGTTGTGGTCGGCATGGAATCCGGAAACTGATTTTGAGCACGGTCCGATGTTTCCGCTCATCATCGCCGGCTTGATTTATCATCGCTTTGCTCGACTCAAAGTTGCGGTGGGAAATTCGAATTTACTCGGGCTCTTGGTCGTGTTGTGCGGAGCAATTTTGTATGCCGCCGCGTACCGAACACTGCAGCCGCGCGTGGCAGTGGGCGCCTTGCCGATCTTGCTTTGGGGTTCGGCCTTGTACCTCTGGGGATGGGCGGTTGCGCGGATGTTGTTCCTGCCGCTGTTTTTCTTTTGGTTGGCGATTCCGTTGCCGAGTTTTCAACAGGCGACCACGCATTTGCAGTTGATGGCGACTTCGTTTGCGCATCACGGCGCGTCGCTTTTCGGCGTCGAGACGCTGGTGCAGGGCAACATGATTTCCTCGGCCGACGGAGCGTGGGAACCACTTGAGATTGCGAAAGGCTGCAGCGGCATTCGCTCGTTGATGGCGCTGCTCATGATTTCAGGCGCATGGGCTTGCATGGCGGAGATGGCATTATGGAAACGAGCGTTGCTATTTCTATCTGCCATTCCGCTGGCGATTTTCGGCAACTCGCTGAGGGTTGTTTCCATCTTTGTGATTGCGGAATACGGCAATGCCGATTGGGCGCGCACGACCTGGCATGATTGGTCTGGCCTTTTGTTGTTTTATCCCATTTCGCTGATGCTCTTACTCGGCATTCATTCACTGCTTGAGGGTGGACTGCCGTGGCAAAAATCCGGTGCACGCAAGGTCCGCCGCGTGGTGGTCACGCGCTCGGTGGCGGCGGATGCAAACTCCAATTCTCCTGACGCATGAAAACGACGCCATGGCTGCTCCCGCTGGTGATGGGCGTCTCGCTCGGCTCGGTGTATTTTCTGCCTTCGGCGGGCAAGACCGCAGAGTCGGCGGTGATCATGACATTGCCCGATTCCTTCGAGGATTGGTCATTTCGCGCGATACCGCCAACCATGGACGAGTTGAGCACGCTCGAGCGCGACACCGAATTTGCCAAAGCCATCTGTTTGCGTCCGCGCGATGGCGAATACAGCATCGATGGTCAGTCGATTCCTGACCGCCTCGATCTTTCGATCGTGCTTTCAGGCAATGATCTCAACAACTCGATCCATCGCCCCGAGCGTTGCATGCCGGCTCAAGGTCACTCGATCATTGCATCCAGCGACATTCGTCTGGAATCGACCGATGGACGCGAATTCGATGTCAGGCGACTGCGCTCAAAGCAAACCATCAAGCCCGCCAAAGAGGGTGAGCCGGTGGTCGAGTTCAACTGCATCACCTATTATTTTTTTGTTGGTCATGACCGCATCACCAACGATCACCTTCAACGCACACTGATCGACATGAAGGACCGACTGGTTCGCGGCATGGATCAACGCTGGGCGTATGTTTCGGTTTCGATGTGGTTCGGAAAAATCCCGTGGATCGAAGAGGAAGTGAGCGAGACAGAGGCGGATGAAAAAATCCGCGCGTTCCTCAGCGAGTTTGCTGGCAGTCAGATCGACTGGTCGCAGGTGAGGTAGCGCGCTCTCGCCGAGAGCGCATCAAGTTGATCTTCGATTGTGGCGTGTGCAGTCTGGGTCAGACCGCGCTACTTTCGAGAAGGCACCACCTTGGCGGCTTTGAGGAATCGAATCGATTCTTCGAAGTATTTCATCAACTCGGCCCTGCGTGTGGCGGTGGCGCCATAAGGAAGGTCGGCGCCAGCCTTGGCCATTCGCTCGCGAGCTTCGATGAAAAGCGCGAGTGCCTGCGCGGGTTTGCGTTGATGCCATATGTCGCGGGCCATGCGACCGATCAGTACGCCCGCGCGATGATGGGCGCGGTTGCCCATCGGCAAGCTTGCGGCGAAGTTGTAACACTCGAGTGCCTGCGAGTCGTTGCGATTCGCTTCGTGTGCAAGTCCGAGCAACTCGTGGATGTTGACGCGTAGGCTGCGACCCTCAGCACCCATGACATATGCGGCACTCAAAACATGGGCGCGCTCGATTTGATTTGCTGCATCCTGCAGGGTGGCAAGGGCGGAAATTTTATCACCACTTTCGAGTTGGCTATGGCCTTTGCGGGCAAGGTGGCTGGCGTAGGCTTGATGCGAGCGAAAGCCGGCCTCCATGCCGCCTTGCAGCTCGATCGATTTGATAAAAGCGGTTTCCGCATTGGCGGTTTCGCCAAGCACGCTGAAAATGATGCCTTGGTTGACGACGAAGGCTGGGTCGTGCGGATGAATTCGCGCTGCGGCTTGGTAATCGGTAAGCGCCATGCGGGCCCAGCGGATGGATTCCTCGCCTCGGGTGCTGCCCGCGAGTTCGTGCAGGAGGCGGGCGCGATCCATGTGCATTTCCGAATGCGGCCAGATGCGAATGGCTTTGCCTAGCGCATCAATGCGTCGGTCGGTCGAGATCGCTTCGTGTTTGTTGCAATAGATCGGCCACAATTCTTTGGTGACGCGGATGCCAAGCCACGCGAGTGGCGCGGTGAAAATCAAGCAGGCCAAGGCCGCGAGGCTCAGGAATGATTTGCCGATGCGAGATTCAAATTTGCTGTTTCCTTGGACGGGATAGGCCATTTGGCCAAGGCAAATGCCAAGCA
>JBMTCI010000033.1:0-7720 GCA_049430745.1 Luteolibacter sp.
GACGGCGGCAGTCATCACCTATGTGATGCCCAAGAAATACGAGAGCTCTACGACCATCGAGGTTAAACCCCGGGCGGCCGGCATTTCTCCCCTCGGATCTCAGCTCAACGAACTTTCAGGAGCTGGTCGGATGACCCAGCAGTTCTTCGGAACTGAGTTTGAAAAAATCAAGAGCCGCAACTCGCTGGAGAAAGTCGTCCAAAACCTTGAGTTGGTCAACCGATGGGGCGTCGACAAGGAAACGGCCCTTAACATCCTGAAGGGCATCGTCAACACTCAGAACATTCGCGGTACTGACCTTATTTCAATCCGCGTCCGTCACACTAATAAGGTTGATGCAAGGGACATTGCCGAGGAGGTCGCGCAATCTTATCGCAATTATCGTGCCGAGATTGAAAGCCGTGATGCCGAAAACGCTCTCCTTGAGCTCAACAAAGCGGTGCGAAATCAGGAAGACAAGGTGGAGGAACGCCGCAAGGTTTTGGCCACGATTGTTCGCACCAAGGGTATCATCTACAAGGGAACCGACTCGTTTTATGGTCAGAGCGGTGTCGATGAAGACCAAGGGGCGCGAACGGCGCTTCAAGCTTACAACCAGTTGGAGCAGGAGAAACGCAAGCTTCAGAGTCAGATTAGCAGCCTGTTGAAGTATGACAGTGATCAGTTGATGGTGTATGCGGCTGGTCTTGATCTGCCGGACAACATCATTCGCAATCTTTATCCGCAGTATCTTGAAGCCAAACGCCAATTGGATGGTTTTAAGATCAATGGTCTAGGGGCCAAGCACCCGACGGTCTTGGCGGCGGTCGACCAGATCGAAAACATGAAGCGTCAGTTGAGCGAGGGGGTGGTCAACCTTCGTGCAACCCTCACCGCCCAGCTCGACCTTGCGGCTGATCGGCTCAAGAGCGTTGAGGCGATGAAAGACGAAACTCGCGAGGAGGCGATCAAGCGGGGTCTCGACGCCCAAGACTATGTCGATGCCAAGCGTGATTTCGAAACCGACCAGGACCTTTTGCAAACCATGCGCCTCAAGCAAATGGGTGAGACGATCTCGAGCAAGATGCCCCCAGAAACCGTTTTGGTGCACGATTCGCCGGTGATTTCCGATAGCCCAGTGAGTCCGAATGTGACCCTGAACCTCGTGTTGGGCGCGGTGGTTGGACTCATTTTTGGCGTGGGTATTGCCTTCTTCCTTGAGTATCTCGACACCTCAATCAAGACGCTGGAGGACGTCGAAAGATACCTCCAAGTGCCTGTGCTCGCGGTCATTCCCAAGGACATTTCTTTGCTTCACAGACAGCGTGGATCGAGCCCTGATGCCGAGGCTTATCGGATTCTCAGAACCAACATCGAGTTCAACCGCAAGAACCCCGAGGACAATTCGATCACTATCGTTTCCGGTGGTGCCGGTGAGGGCAAGTCGACGACGCTTATGAATCTCTCGTACATCTGCGCGCAGGGTGGATATACCACGCTCATGATCGACGCCGACCTTCGTCGTCCGCGTTTGCACACTTACTTCGGCATCAACAACTCGGTGGGTCTGACCAATTATCTCACCACCGACTTGATGCTCGAGGATGTGATTTTGCAGACCCCGGTCGATAACCTTTACTTCATGCCGTCTGGCATTCTGCCCGTGGATGCAGCGGGTATTCTCAACTCACGCCGCATGTCAGAGTTGGTGCAGGATGTGAAACAGCGCTTCGATTTGATCTTTGTCGACAGCCCGCCCATCCTTGGCGTCAGTGACGCCTCGGTGATTGTCAGTGAGGTTGACCTTTCGATTGTGGTCGTCCAGCACCGCAAACTCCCTCGCAACATGCTCCTGCGGGTCAAGCAGGCGATCGAAAATGTGGGTGGCAACATCCTTGGTGTCGTCCTTAACAATGTCGATATCCGTAGCGACAGCCAGTACCAGTACTACACCAGCTATTACACTTACTACGCTCCTTCCGAGTCCCAGGCACCACCAGTGCTTCCCTCGACAGCGGTCGCTTCGACCTCGACTGAGACGAAGACAAAATCGACTGTGGCTGTCGCTAAAGATAGTAATCCCGACTCCGATCTCTACTAACACGCTCCCCAATTTCCCTATGAAATCCAAATTCATCGCCAGTTTGATGGTTTTGATGCTCTGCCTTGTCACTGGGGCCTTCGGGCAGATCCAGGCTGGACGGGCGATTCAGATTTCGGTGAGCGGTGTTCCCAGCGAGGAAAAAGGCCGCATCGACGCAATTTATCCCGTTTCTGAGTCGGGATTTATCAATGTCCCATTCGTTGGTCAGATCAGGGCAGCCGGCTTGCGCGCCGAGCAACTTGCGTCGAATCTCGAGGCTAGCTTTCGCAATGCAGAAATTTACACCAATCCGACCTTTCAAGTGATCGACTCCAGCGCCAAGAGCATCCAGGAGAAAATCGTCACGATCGGAGGTCAGGTGCGCAAGCCCGGGCCTGTTCAGTTCAATACAGGACTTACGCTGTACCAAGCCATCCAGAATGCGGGTGGCGCAACGGAATTTGGCAGCATGTATCGCGTGAAGTTATATCGTGGGGGCAAACTAACCGAGTATGATGTGACTAAGGGTGAGTCAATGGGCGTGCAATTGGAGTCCGATGACACCATTGAAGTGCCGCAGAAAAATCCTTTTGGGCGCTGAGTCACATGGATCTTCGGTGATCCCGCAAGCTTGTTGCCGATAGGCATGGGCATCCGCGATCCTTGGTGATGTTCAAGTGAATGCAACCAACTTTGTGTGATGTCTTTTTTCAAATGCTTGCCGCTGCTGATTCTCGCCTCGTCGGTGTTGCATGCGGAAGCGATTCCGAAAGCTTACCTGAAGGCCTTGGAGTCCGAGGATTTCAAGGTTCGTGAGTCGGCGCAATCGGATGTGCTGGCGTGGTCGAGAAAGAACTCCAAGGTCGCGGTCAATGAGTTGATGCGACTTTGCTCGAATCAGGGAAGCCCGAGTCCAGAGGTACGCGAGCGCTGCATGCAGGTATTGCGTCAGTTGGCAGACGACGCATTTGCCATGGACGGCGAAGGTTATGTGGGGGTGAGCATGCGCGATCAGATGGTTCGGGTGCCTGGGGAGGAGTCCGATCGATGGGCAGTGATGGTGATTGAAGTGGTTGCGGACTCAGCCGCGGCGGAGGGCGGTCTGAAGGCGGGTGATGCGATTGTGGAAATGGATGGTCAACGATGGAAACAGGAGGCTTCGGCTCTGTTCAGTGAACAAATCCGCAAGCGCAAACCCGGCTCACGCGTGAAATTTGGCGTATTGCGGGACGGAAAAGTTCAAAATGTCCTCATCAAATTGAGGCGCCGGCCTGCGGAGGCGGATCTGATGATCTTTGGCGGCGATGCGGAGCAAATGAAAGCCGTGGAAAAGAGAGCTGCGGATGAGCATTTTCAGCGCTGGATTGACGAAAAAAAGGCTGGTGAGTGAGGCATAGAGTATTTTGGAAATCGACAATTTGAGAAGCGATGCCAAGTTAAACCCAGCCATACGGCATTTTTCACTCCCCCATATCGCATGACATTTTCTTGGCTTCGCAACACCTTCTTCGCGACTGCGTTCCTGGCATCATTTTCTCCCCTCAAGGGACAGCAAGCGGACTTCAATGAGGTCAGCCGTCAGATGGCGATCATGTTGCAAAACAGTCACTTTGCTCGGCTGCCATTTGAGCAAGAACTGGGTCGGCGATTTTTGGATGACTATTTGAGGGATTTGGATTTCCAGCGCTTGTACTTCACGCAGGAGGATGTGGATCGATTCAATGAGGAATACGGCAGTCGGATGCACGAATTAATCTTGCAGCGCAATAGCATCGAGGCGGCGAGTGCCATTTATGAAGTCTTCAAGGAACGCGTTCGTGCGCGTGTGCAGCAAACCGAAAAGCTGCTCAATGGCGATGACTTCGATTTTTCATCCAGTGAAAAGGTGATGATCAGCCGCAAGGATGCCCCGTGGCCGAAAAACGAAAAAGAGGCAGCAGAGTTGTGGAGGCTGCAAATCAAGGAAGCGGTGCTGAGTGAAGTTCTCCGCCGAGAAACTTTGGCCAAGATGGCCAAAGAGCAGGGCAAAGCCGACCCTGGCAGTGATGACCGCAGCCCGAAGGAAAAAGTCTCACTTCGGTACAAACGCTTTTTGGCGAGTGTGGAAGACGCCGACAGTGAAGAGGTGGCCAATTATTTCCTTAGTGCGGTAGCGAGGTCGCATGACCCCCACACTGATTACATGAGTGCCCGAGAAATGAGCCGATTCAAGGACAGCATGAAGAACGAGCTGGTTGGCATCGGTGCCTTGCTTCAACCCGAGGAAGATGGCGCGACGAAGATCATGGGCATTGTGGTCGGCGGTCCTGCCGACCATGAAGGCAGTCTCAAGCTCAACGACCGCGTGGTGGCAGTCAATCCACTCAATACCGAGAAACCGGCGGACATGATCGACATCATGTTCATGAAGATCGACAAGGTGGTGGATCTGATCCGCGGCAAGGAAGGGACCTCGGTGGCGCTCAAGGTTGAGCCCGCATCAGGTCCGCCAGGCGTGACGCGCATCGTGGTGATCAAGCGCGGCAAGGTTGAGATGAAGGACGAGCAGGCTGGCGCGGAATTGATTGAAATCAAGAATGAGAAAAATCAACCGAAGAGGTTAGGGGTGATCAACCTGCCATCGTTTTATGCGGATTTCGACAATGGAGATGTGAGCAGTGCGGATGATGTCGAAAAACTGCTCAAGCGCTTGATGGATGAAAAAATCGACGGGCTGATCCTTGATCTTCGCAACAACGGGGGCGGATCGCTTGAAGAGGTTCGCCGTATGACGGGATTCTTCATGGAGCAAGGACCAGTCGTGCAGGTCAAGGACACGCTTGGAAGAGTGCAGGTGAAAAATTCGGAGAACGGCAAACCGATCTACACGGGGCCGATGGTCGTTTTGACCGACCGCAGCAGTGCTTCAGCCAGTGAGATTCTTGCGGGTGCCTTGCAGGACTTCAACCGTGCCGTGGTGGTGGGTGAGGCCTCGACCTTCGGCAAGGGCACGGTGCAGCAACCGATGGACATCGGCCGCATGCTGCCGCTTTTTTCAAACCGCAACGGAGCTGGTTTCCTCAAGGTGACCATTCAGAAATTTTATCGTCCATCAGGCTCATCCACGCAGATGGACGGAGTCGCATCGGATATCGTCATTCCCAGCGTCATGGATGGTTTGGAAATCGGTGAGTCATTCCTCGAGCACCCACTGCCACACGACCTCATTCGGAGTGCGGATGATTTCAAGCCGCTTGATGCGGAAATGCTATTCATTCCCAAACTTAGGGAGTTGAGTCTCAAGCGCATCGATGCCTGCAGAGACTTTGAGTACATTCGCGATGATGTGAAAAGAACCACCGAGCGGATCAAGGCAAACATGCTTTCGCTCAATAAAGGAGAGCGTGAAAAGGAGCTTTCCGAGGCCGATGCTCGCCAGAAAGAGCGCAATTCCGAGCGTCGTGAGCGCTTCGCAAATGTCGAAAAAGAGGACAAAAAGCGCTTCAGTTTCTTCAAACTCACGCTTGATGACATCAAGCAAGGAAGCGAGCTCAAATCCTACGATCCATCCGAAGAAAATGCTTCTTTCATGCGCCGGGCCAAGGATGAGACTGAAGACCTCGATGACTCTCCGAAGTGGCCTACGGGGCTTGATCCGATCAAACGCGAGTCAATAGCTGTGCTGCGGGATCTCGTCGAGTTGTCCGAAAATGCCCGTGTGGCAGGCGTGTTTGAATGATTCCAGTGATCACAAGGTTCGATGTCAGACATTGAGGCGAATCTAGCGGATGTGAAAAATCGGATGGTCGCGGCATGCCGTCGCGTTGGTCGGGATCCAAGCTCGGTGGGGCTGATTGCCGTCTCGAAAACTTTTCCCGTGTCTGAACTCGCTGCAGCGGTTGAAGCGGGTCAGCAGGTTTTCGGAGAGAGTCGACTGCAGGAGGCTGAGCCAAAGATTGAAGCGTTGCCGAAGTCTTTGCGTTGGCATTTCATAGGCAGTGTGCAGCGCAACAAAGTGCGCAAGATTTTACAAAAGTTCGGTGTCATTCATGCGATTGATTCATTGAGACTTGCGGAATACACGAATGCCATCGCTGGTGAATTAAGTCGGGTGGCAGAGGTGTTTTTGCAGGTCAATATCGGCGCTGAAGCGAGCAAGGGCGGATTCGAACCTGCGATTTTGCGTCAGGAAATCCGGAAATTGTGCGAATTGATGCATTTGAAAATTCTTGGGTTGATGTGCATTCCGCCTGAAGGACCCGATCCGGAATCTGCGCGCCAATGGTTTGTTCAACTGCGTGAGTTGCGTGACGACTTGGTTCAAACTTCCGGTTGTCCGCTGACCGAATTGAGCATGGGCATGAGTGGTGACTTTGAAGTGGCGATCGAAGAGGGGGCAACGCAGGTTCGGGTTGGATCCCTGATTTTTGGTCATCGAAGCCATAGGGTTGAAGGCGAGTTGGGTTGAGGAGACGAAAATCATGACGGAAAATTTGCAACATGTGGCCATCATCGGGGATGAATTTGCGTGCGTTTTTGCCGACTCGCATGAGGCTTACCTGCCCTTGGCAATGCTGCGACGAGCGTGCCCGTGTGCGGGATGCCAGGGTGAGCCGGATGCCTTAGGTCGAGTGGTCAGGCCGATGGTTGAGCATGGGCCGCGCGCTTTTGAGCTTCAGCGCTTTGAGCAAGTGGGTGGGTACGCGCTGCAGTTGTTCTGGGCGGATGGGCATTCGTCGGGAATCTACAGCTTCACATATCTGAGGAAGCTTGCGGCAATCACTGACGCTTGATAAAAGCGGTTCTCTCATTGAAGCCGTGATATCTGACCATGATGATCTGGCCCAGTCGGGCCTTCTGCTGAGCCGTGAACTTGAGTCCATGCGCTCAGCAGGATTCATAACAGTGGCCGACCTACTCAATCACTTTCCCAAGCGTCATGAAGATCGCAGGCAGTTGGGATTTCCAGTAAGCTCGGCGACTCTTGGTCCGATTTGTTTTCGGGCGGAGGTTGTCGATACGATGCAGCGACGCTTTGGTCGCGGCAAAGGGTTCTTCGAGGCTGTCTTGATCGACGCCAAGGGCGGCCTTTTCGGTTCTTCACGCATTACCTGCCGATGGTACAACATGCCATTTATGAACAAAGTTTTGGCGTCGGGTCAGCAAATCGTGGCTCACGGAAAACTAAAAGAACATGATGGCAGGTTTTTCATTGATCATCCCGAATTTGAAATTCTGCGCGAAGATGACCTTGAGGGTGATTCCATCCACCTCAACCGCATTGTGCCTGTCTACCGAAACATATCAGGTGTTCCGCAGCGGCGCCTGCGTGAGATCATGCATGAGATGATCGGTTTGGTCGATCCGGCGAGTTTTGATGTGGGCATTGATGTGGGAAGTGGAGTTGCTCGTTTTGATGAAATGCGATCGGTCCATTTTCCTATTTCGTTAGAAATTGCGAAGTCGGCCGCGCGCAGGTTTGCGTTGGAGGAATTCTTTTCAGTTCAACTCAATGTGTTGTGGCGGCGGCAGAATCATCGTCGACTTGAGGGGCGATCGCAGGGGAGAAAAACGACCTTGCTCAAAAGCTTTTACGCGAGTCTGCCTTTTGATCTGACAGGAGCGCAGAAGAGGTCGATTCGCCAGATCATCGATGACATCCGTGACACGCGGCGGATG
>JBMTCI010000034.1:0-7699 GCA_049430745.1 Luteolibacter sp.
GCGCGGGCGATGCCGATGCGCTGACGCTGACCGCCGGAAAACTCGAACGGATAACGCTCGGCGGCGGAGGAGGGGAGACCGACGCGGTCGAGCAACTCGTTGACCATGCGTATTCTGTCGGCGCGCGAACCGATGCGATGGATCAGCAGCGGCTCCTCGATGATCGCACGCACGCTCATCCGCGGATCGAGTGATTCGACCGGATCCTGAAAGATCATTTGAAAATCGCGGCGCAGCGGACGCAGTGCACGCTGGTGCATGTGGCTGATGTCCGTGCCGTTGAAGTTGATGCTGCCCGATGTCGGTTTGAGCAAGCGCACAACTGCCTTGCCTAAGGTCGATTTCCCACAGCCCGATTCACCCACAAGCCCAAGTGTTTCGCCCGGACCGATGTGCAGCGAAACTCCATCGACCGCCTTTACCGCACCGACCTGACGCGGAATGATGCCGCCACGCACCGGGAAGTGCATGCGGAGGTTGGAGACTGTCAGGAGATTATGCATGTTTGGGAATGAACATCGAACATCCAACATTCAACATTGAACATCGAAGGGTGAGGCTATTTTTTGCGCGTTTCTGCAGTGGCGATGCTGGTGACGAAAATGCGAATCAGTTGGTCGGTCTCATCGAGAACTTGCGGAAGAGTTTCTTGGCGAGTGAGAAGATTGGTTTTTTGTATGGGTTTGAGCCATCGCTCTGACTCCCGAAGCTCTTTCAGTGCCATTCTCATTTTGTGGATGAAGTCGGCAGGTGACTCTGCTGCTTGTGCTTCGCCATGATGCGAAAGAGGAGCGGTACCTGCACGCAGCAACTGGTTTCCAACATGGCGCCCTGCGTAGTCCGAAGTCATGGCGCGCGTGAGTTCAATGATCCTCGCCCCATAGTTCAAAAGTCGCTCATCCAAATCGTAAATTCGTTGATCGCTCTTCATTCGATGTTCGATGTTCGATGTTGGATGTTCAATGTTCGCCTGCAAGGCATCTCGGGCAATTTTCCACCCAGTGTCCGGGCGTGATTTCGACAAGCTTCGGTCTTTCGTGAAGTTCGGAAGCGGCAATGCCCATGCGTTGGCAGAATCGGCAGCCGTGCACATGTTCGCCGAGCGAGGCCACCATGCCGGGAATCACGGGCAGTGTTGATTTGGGCTTGGAGTCGAGCGTTGGCATCGAGCGCAGCAATCCGCGCGTGTAGGCGTGCAAGGGCTTTGCGAATATTTCCGAGACAGGTCCTTTCTCCACCACTCGTCCGGCATACATCACGACCATTTCATCGCAGTTCTCGGCAATCACTCCGAGGTCGTGCGTGATCAGCATCATCGACATGTTCATCTCGGCGCGGAGGCGCGCCATGAGGTCGAGGACCTGTGCCTGCACGGTCACATCGAGCGCGGTGGTCGGCTCGTCGGCGATCACCAGCGAGGGACGACATGCCAGCGCAAGCGCGATCACCACCCGCTGACGCATACCGCCTGATAGTTGGTGCGGGTATTCCATCATGCGTTTTTCCGGCGCAGGAATGCCGACCAGTTTGAGCATTTCGTACGCCTGATCCCACGCATCCTTCTTTGAGATGTCGCGATGAAGCAAAAATACCTCGGCGACCTGGCGGCCGATGCGGTGCAGCGGATTCAACGCCGACATCGGCTCTTGAAAGATCACGCCGATTTCACCGCCGCGAATTTTTTGCATGCGCTCATCGTCGGCGCGCAGCAAGTCCTCGCCTTTGAACCACACGTGTCCGCCAATGGTTTTTCCTGCGGGCTGAGGCAGCAGTCGCACGATCGACATGGCGGTCACGCTCTTGCCGCAGCCCGATTCGCCGACGATGCCGACGGTGCTGCCAGCGGGCACCGAAAACGAAACTTGATCAACCGCCCGCAGAAATCCGCTCTCGGTGTCGAATGAGGTGATCAGCTTGTCGACCACCAGCAAGTCCTCGCGTGCGTCCTTCATGGCGCACCTCCTTCCGTGGGCGCGATCACCCGGTAGTCGTCGACCACTCGAGTGGATTCGGGAAATGTTTCACCACTTCTTCGCGCGTGTTGGGTTTCCTCGCGTGCTTTTTCATCGACCCAAAACACAAAAACTTCGTGTGGATCAAAGACCACGGGTGGGCTGAAGCGCGTTTGCGGGCAGTCGGGCCATTTCACCCAGCGCCAGGACCCGATGCGCATGTAATCGACCGCATAGGCGGGCACGAAGATCGCCTCGTCGTGAATGATGCGTTGCAACTTCCATGCCGCGACTCGCAGCTCCTCGGCATTGCGCGCGGTGCGTACCTTCTCGCTCAGCTCGTCGGTGTCGGCGCGGTGCCACGAAAAAATGTTGTTGGTTTGCGTCTTGAGCGCGCCCTTCTCATCGATCGCGTTTGTCGAGTGAAGGAACTGGTGGAAATCGGGAATCGGCGCCGAGCTCATCCAGCTGAAAATCGTGATCTCATGCTGCTTTTGCATGGCCTTCTTGTATAGGACCGTCGACTCAAGCCCATCGAGGCGAAGTTCGAATCCGCAGGCTTTGGCTTCTTCGCTGAGGATGGCCAGCATGCGGTCGTAGATCGGCATCACGGGATAGCTGAGAGCAATCGAAAGGCGCGTGCCATCGGGCTTTTGCAAGATGCCGTCCCTGCCTTCGATCGTGTAGCCTGCCTTGCGGAAAGCGGCGCGTGCGAGTTCGATTGAGAACGGCCGCGAGCGAATCGATGGATCGCTGAAGGTTTCATAACCTTCGTTGAACGCGTTGAGACGCTGACAATCACCGCGAAACATCACATCGATCACCTTTTGCCAATTCATGGCATGCTGGATGCCGATTCTCACATCGAGATTGTCCAGCGGGGCCTTTGCCACATTGAGGTAAAGTCCGCGCGGGATCTTCGGGTAGCGATTGTAAAAAGTCACCCGCTCGATGTAGCCCTTGTGGACCGGCTCAATCTCGGATTTTTCGTACCACAGCTCGGGTCGGGTCAAATCGTAGGTATCGAGCTCGCCGGCGCGAAACAGCTCGAAGGCCTTCGATTCGTCGCGCACGACCGTGTGCACCACCTTGTCGGGATTGAAACGATGTTTATAGTACTTGCGGTCGCGCGCCCACCAGTCCTTCACGCGCGTCTGGGTGATCGACACGCCTTTGACGATGTCGTCGGGCCGGATCTCGTATGCGCCCGTGGTCGGCGGGAATCGCCACTGGTAGCGTTCGCAATAATCCGCGCCGTACTCCGCATAAAAGTGCGGCGCCGATGGCGTGAGCGCGCCAGCGAGGGCTGCGGCATAGGCCTTGGTTTCGGGCAGTGAGACGGAAATCGTCGACTCATCGTAGATCGCGATTTGCGCGATGTTTTCGCGGTAAAACTGCTTGTAGTACGGGTTGACGATGAGATCCGACACGCGCAGGTACACGGCGAAGAGGAAATCATTCGCTCTCACTGGCACGCCGTCGGAGTAACGCGCCTCGGGATCGAGCTTGAAGTAGATCGTGCGACCGTCGGAAGACTCGGCCCATTCCTTTGCCAGACCAGGAATATCCTTCAGGGTTTCCGGATGCAGAGCAATCAAGGTCATGTCGATGTAGTCATAGGCATCGCCGCGGAACGAGTTGTTCGAATTGCTGCCAAAGGGTCGTATCGTTGGTGGGAAGCTGGGAATGAAGCGACGAAAAACTCCGCCCTTCACAGCCGCGGGATCGCCGATCTCGGGTTGATCCATCCCATCTTTCCAAACGAGGTCGTTGGGAATGTCGTTGATGGATCCGCGTTTGAAATAATCGCCGAGCCCGAGCCGGAACTCGAATCTTTCGACATCGACTTTTAGCGTATCGGCTTTCGAGCGAAGTTGCGCGGCCTTCTCGGCGTTGGCCGCAGAGATTTCACTCTCGATCTTTGCAAGCTCACTTTGCGCCACCTGCAGCTCGTTCTTTAGCCAATCGGTGATGTATTGATTGTAGCGCGGCAAGAATTCCTCGAAGCCAGACTTGCGCTCGACCGTCTCCGACGCGCGCCGACAGCTGGATGATGCAAGCACCAGCAGTGCGGCGAATAGGATTCGGATTATGGCATAGGGTGATCCCATCAGCGATAGTAGGTAAATTTTTTCGGATCAAAGGCCTCGCGCACCGCTTCGCCGATGAAAGTGATGAGCACCAGCAGGCTAACCAGCGCGATGAAGGTCGAGGTCACCAGCCATGGCGCCGAGAGATTGGAAAGCCCATCGTTGAGCAAGCGACCCCATGTTGCATTTTCCGGCGGCAGGCCGAAGCCGAGGTAGTCGAGCGAGGTGAGTGACGAGACCAATCCTGAAACGGTGAATGGCACCAGCGTCACAAGGATCGACACGGTGTTGGGCAGAAGATGGCTGAACAAGATTCGTGGCGCGCCAGCACCAAGCACACGCGCCGCCGCGATGTAATCGCGTTCCTTGTCGCGATAGGCCGCGGTCCGCATGAGGAAGGAAATCCCCATCCAGCCGAAGGCCGCGAGAATGGTCAGGATCACCGGCAAGCCTTTGAAGCGATCGGGCACCATGCTTGCAAAAATGATCACGACAAAAAGGAAGGGGATGTTTGAAAACACTTCGATGAGTCGCTGCATCACCAGATCGAACCAACCGCCGAAGAAGCCCATCATCAACCCGATCGGAATGCCGATGAGAAACACCACGGGTATGAAAATCAGCGCGGCTTTGAAGTTCACCTGCAATCCGCCAAACAGATAGGCAACGACATCGTAGCCTTGCGAGGTGGTGCCGAGCCAATTGCCTTCTCCCGGCAGCGGAGGAGCCGGATGATATTTTAACGCCCGCAGTTCGGCATTTCCCGCGCTGAGAAATTCTTCCTTTGTGCCGCTGCCGGTGAAGTGCTCCTTGATCAATTCGCCATCTTGATAGCTGGCGCTGTAAACGGGTGTGCCATCGGCGATCCATCCGTCGACAGGACCCGATAGCCGACCATTGCGCAGCGTGAAGCGCGTGTGAATTTTTTCACCCTCGGAGTCGTGATAACGCACCGCAAGACCCCAGTAAGGTTTGCTTGATCCGTCTTCATGCAAGACGCCGTTGCGATCGACGAGCGCGCGCGATCGCGGTGGCAGCGTGTCGCCTGTCGGGTCGTATGGAACAAGTGGCATGATCACCGACTTGTTTCCCGCCGCACGGAGTTTGCGGTAGTCGACTGGTGCTTCCGCCGCCGCGCCATCGATGCCAAAGTCCTTGTTCTTGAGATCGCGCGTCATGAAGGCGGGAAACAACCATGCGCCGTCATGCTTCACCGCCAAGGCGCGCTTGCCGACGACCACCTGGTCGAGCGCCGCTACAGCGGCAAGCGAGAGGAGAATGATCAGCGAAACATGACCGCGCCGAATCGCACGAAAGCGCTTGATGCGTCGCTGCATCACGGGATCGGGCGTTTTTTTCATCATCGAGCGAATCACCAGCATCAGTCCGCCGATGAGCAAAAGCGATGCACTCAGCCAGCCGAACCATGGAAATGATCTTCCGTCCGCGAGGTTCGTGTGCAGCCATGGGACTTCGCGGCTTGATGCAAAAAACCACCGCGCGGTTGGGAACGCAATGTCGCAAAGCTCCCCGATCACCACAAGGGAACCCAAAAGCACGGACATGATTCCAATCTTACGCATCATCACTTGAACTGAATCCTTGGGTCGACCATCGCCACGATGAAGTCCGACAAAATGTTTCCGATCAACATCAGCAAAGCCGCAATCGTCAGCGTGCCCATGATCACCGGCACATCGCGCTCGATTACCGATTGATACTGCAACAAGCCGAAGCCTTGGATGTCAAAAACCGTCTCCACTAGCATCGAGCCGCCGATGAAAATCGTGATCAGGTCACCAAGACTGGTCGCGATCGGGATCATCGAGTTGCGAAAGGCATGACCAAACACCGCGCGGCGAAAGCTTGCGCCCTTGGCGACCGTGGTGCGGACATAGTCGGCCGCCAAATTATCCATCAGGCTGTTCTTGGTCATCATCGTCAGCACCGCGAATGCGCCAGTGAGGTAGCAAAGCAGGGGCAGTGCCGTGTGATGGGCGAGGTCCTTGATTTTTTCGATGGGCCCCATTTGGTCGAAGTCGGGACTCATCATGCCAAAGAGCGGAAACCAATTTTCCCGCGCGCCGAGGTACACGAGCAGCACGGCGCCCAGCGCAAAGCCGGGGATTGAGTAACCGATGAAGATGAGCACCGAAGATGCCGAGTCGATGAAGCTGCGGTGCTTGAGCGCCTTGAGCACGCCGAGTGGCAGGCTCACCGCGTAGGTGATGATGGCGGTCAGGAGCCCGAAGTACGCGGCGACGGGCATGCGCGAGAGGATCATCTCGTGCACGGGGTCGTTGTACACCGTCGAGCGGCCGAGGTCTCCTTGGAGAAGACCTGAGAAATATTTTTGGCTCAACACCGCGCGTGGCGGGTAGTTGGGGGTTGATGCGCTGTCTGGATTGCGGCGCTTGAATCGTTGTTGGCGCTCCTCCCTGCTTTCGATTCGCGCGCTCCATCCTTCGGAGGAAATGTCCTTTCCCGAATCGACAAACACCGCCGAGGCGACGGCGCTGCCTGACCTTGTGACACGCACCGCGCGACCATCGCCACGCAGCACAACTTCAGTGACATTTTCCGGGTCATCTTGCCCGCCGATCCTTTCATCGCCATTGGCGGCGAATTCGCTTTTTGAAATTTGCGTCGGGCGCGCCACCACCCCGAGCCACTGACCGTAGGCGACCACAATTTTTTCATTGAGACCAAATTGTTCCTCGAGCTCCTCGATTTGCTCCTCGCTGAGCCCGCCCTGAGCTTGGTTCGATGACGAGCGCTTGCCTCCTTGGTCGGCCCCCAGCGAGGCCTCTTGCAACATCCGATCCATGGGGCCGCCCGGCACAAAGCGCGTGATCCCGAACACGATCAGCGTGATGCCGATCAGCGTGGGCGGAATCAGCAGCAGGCGGCGGATGAAGTAACCTCTCACAATTTGTCCCGTGGTTCTAAACCAGCCACCCATCCATGCAAGCACGGAGCCCTGAAACGGCAGGGATTGCCCGCATGTGATGGACTCTCGCAGGAGGGTGTCAGCTTGGCTTTGACCCGGGGCGCGAAGCAGGTTATGCCATGCGCTCCGCACATGAAGGATCAAATCCCAGCCATTGAGGCCGAAGCCCTTGCACGAATTTCCGCCGCCGCCGATGAGCGCGCACTTGAGGACGCCCGCGTCGCGGTGCTTGGCAAGAAAGGTTCGCTCACGCTGGCAGCCGCCGGCATGAAGGATGTGCCCAAGGAGGAAAAAGGTGCCGTGGGTCAGTTGCTCAACGCCGCGCGCGCCAGCATCACCGCCGCGCTGGAAGCGAAACAATCGGCCTTGCAGGAAATTGCCGACCGCGCCGCGCTCGCTGGTATCGACACGACACTTCCTGCGCGTGAATTGCCAATCGGCGGACTGCACCCGCTCACGCTGATCCGCGATGAGGCCATTGCGATTCTGCGTCGCATGGGATTCGCGCTCGCCGATGGTCCGGAGATCGAAGACGAGTTCCATTGCTTCGACGCGCTCAACACGCCGTCGGATCATCCTGCACGCAATGAGAAGGACACCTTCTATTTCGACTCGGGCAAACTTTTGCGCACGCACACCTCAAGCGTGCAGATTCGCACGATGGAATCCGCCAAGCCGCCGATCCGCATCATCGCGCCCGGCTCGGC
>JBMTCI010000035.1:0-7641 GCA_049430745.1 Luteolibacter sp.
GATCGGTGAGAAACACCGCGACATCCTGCCGCTGCTGGCTGTTCCATTGAAAGGTCAGCAAGTAATCGATGCTATCGCTCATCGCACCAGGAAGTACCATCAGACCCGTCGCAAGGGACAATCCGCAGCAGGTAAAAACCGCCTGCCAAGGCCGACGCTCAATATTGCGCAAGGCCATGCGAAAGGCCGGACTGAAAAATCGTGTGAGTCCCACGCGCTCAAACACCGAGGGCTTGAAGTCCGCCGGAGGCTCGGGGCGCATCGCCTCGGCGGGCGGCAATTTCACCGCCTGCCACACCACCGTGAGCACGCCCAGCACCGAAGCGCCGATGCTCACCGCCAGCGACAATCCCAAGGCATCGCGATCCATGCGAAAGGGCAGTTCGGGGAATTTGAAAAACATCGTGTAAAGCCCGACCAGATGTTCGCCCAAAACTCTTCCCGCAATGCCACCGATCAGCGTGCCAATCACACCGATCACCAAAAGGAATTTGAGATAATGCACGCCAACCTGACGCGATGAATAACCGAGTGCCTTCAGTTGCGCAATTTGCTCGCGCTGCAAGCGCACGATGCGAGAAAGCACGGCATTCACCATGAATGCCGCCACACTCAAAAACACCAAGGGATAGGCAAAGGACAAGGCATGCAGGACGCGCAACTCGTCATCCAGACGTTGCGCGGAGGACTGATCCCGTCGTGTGTGCGCGCCACCGCCGCCATAGGTTTCCAACAAACCATCGATCGCTGCGATCACAGGCGCCGCCACTGCGCCCGGCGCAAGGTCGATGCACAGATCGTTGAAAGCCCCATCCATGTCGTAGGCCACCGCCAATGCGCGATAGTTCATCCACATGATGCTGAAACGCTTGTGATCCGGCAGCGTCTCACCCGCCCTTGCCTCGAACACAAACTCCGGCGAAAGCCCGATGCCACACACGCGCAATGTTTCGCGGCGACCATTGATCACCGCCACAAGCTCATCGCCGATGCGCATTTTGTTTTCGATCGCAAAGGCTTCGCCGAGCACCACCTCGCGTCGCTCGTCCGCTCGTGGAAATCGTCCGCTGCGCAAGAACACGCGATTGAGCTTCTGCTCGCCGCCATCTTGCGGCAGCGAAACGATCTGACCTGTCGCCGGCTCGGAAACACCCGGCAAATCGAGCGTCACATCCACCACGACCCGCGGCTCCACCGTCGCAACACCTGGCAACTCCGCCACTCGATCAGCCAATGTCAGTGGCGCGCGCTTCAACCGCGCAAACACATCCGCCATCGCATGCTCCTGATAATACAGTGACCGCGCGGTCTCGAGGGTCAGGATCAGACTCCGCGTCATGATCATCATCGCCAAGCCACAGGCCATCACCAGACACACCGCCAGCACCTGACCCTTCATCCGGCCAAGGTCGCGCAGCAACTTGCGATCGAGCGGATGAATCATATTTTCACCATTTCAATTGCGATGCCGGCAGTCGCTGTGCGTTGCGATGCGAACTCACGATTCGCCCGTCCGACAAATGCAGCACGCGATCCGCCATCTCGGCCATCACCGCGTTGTGCGTGATCACCACCGTCAGCGTGCCAAGCTCGCGGTTGATCCTCTCCACCGCCTCCAGCACGGTGATGCCGGTGGTGACATCAAGCGCGCCCGTCGGCTCATCGCAAAGCAGCACCTCCGGCCGCTTGGCGATTGCCCGCGCGATCGCCACTCGTTGCTGTTCACCGCCCGAAAGCTGCGAAGGAAAATGATCCATCCGCGCCGCAAGGCCGACCATCTCGAGCGCATCTTCCGGCTTCATCGGATCGCGAGAAATATCGGTAATCAGCGCGACATTTTCCCGCGCGGTGAGCGATGGGATCAAATTGTAAAACTGAAACACAAAGCCCACGCAGTTGCGGCGAAAGAGGGTCAGGGCTTTTTCATCGGATCCATCCAAACGCCAACCCTTGTAGCGAAGCTCACCCGATGTCGGCACATCGAGCCCACCCAGAATGTTCAGCAAGGTCGACTTGCCACTGCCCGATGCCCCGAGCAAACACACCAACTCGCCGGCATTCAGTTCGAGGTCGACTCCGTGCAGAGCCACCACATCAAGCTCACCCGTGTGATACACCTTGCGCAACTGATTCGCCTCAAAGACCAAGCCAGAGGACAGCGGCGCCGATGGAATTTCAGAACTCATCGCAGACCCGCAAGCTAACAGCACCCACCACAATCACAACCCGCATGTCGTTGATGAAAAAGGGAGGGCGCCTGGCCTCACGGCGCCGAAATGAGCATGAAAGACAAATGCGGACCGAGGCTGGTCAGCCCTACCATTTTTTCAATCGGTAGGGCGATGCGGCCCGCAGCGCCGACTCCTCCCGCAGGGGATTTTCTTCGGCGGACCGAGGCCGGTCCGCCCTACCATTTTTCCAATCGGTAGGGCGGCGTGGCCTCACTGCGCCGAAATGGGCATGAAAGACACATGCAGTCTGAGCCAGATCGCGCTACCTGAGAGAGTCGCCTCTTTGTCTTGTCTTGAATCTCATCCAAAAAAAATCCGCCTGCACCGGAGTACAGGCGGATTGATGAATTGGTTTTTGCCTAGCGGCCTGTTACTCGGCGGCTGCAGCCGTCTCAGCAGGTGCTTCTGCAGCAGCCTCCTCGGCCTTGGCAGCGCGGTCGACCCACTCGATCATCGCCATCGGCGCGGAGTCCGACATGCGGGCA
This sequence comes from Luteolibacter sp., assembly GCA_049430745.1. Lineage (GTDB taxonomy): Bacteria > Verrucomicrobiota > Verrucomicrobiia > Verrucomicrobiales > Akkermansiaceae > Luteolibacter. Next base: position 2,717 of record JBMTCI010000035.1, read on the forward strand.
CCGAGCTTGGTGATGCGGCAGTATCCACCTTGGCGATCCTTGGAAGCGGGAGCCACTTCAGCAAACAACTTTTTTACGGTGTCCTTCTGATGAAGGAAGGCGATCGCCAAACGGCGTGAGTGGAGGTCGTCCTTCTTGGCAAGAGTCACGAGTTTCTCAGCGACTGGACGAAGTGCCTTGGCCTTGCCGAGGGTCGTCTTGATGCGTCCGTTCTCGATCAGGCTGCATGCCAGGTTGGCAAGCAGGGCCCGGCGATGCGAGGCGTTGCGCTTGAGCTTGGAAGTTTTGTTGCGATGTCTCATCGGGTGATGCTTTCTAAGTCTGGGGTGTTAGTCGTCGAGGTTTTGCGCGATCAGATCGGCAAGGCCGACCGGTGCCTCGTCCTCCGCACCAAGGCGAGGTCCGCGGCTGGCGGCGCTTGGTCCGGTGAGCAGCGAGGCGTCGAAGGTCATGCCGAGACCAAGGCCGAGCTCGACGAGCTTGTCCTTGATTTCGTTGAGCGACTTCTTGCCGAAGTTGCGGTACTTGAGCATTTCCGCCTCGGACTTCATCGCGAGCTGACCCACGGAAGTGATGTTGGCGTTGTTGAGGCAGTTGGCGGCACGCACCGAAAGTTCAATTTCGTTGACCGACATGTTGAGGAGTTTCTTGAGCGCGGCGTTTTCTTCGCTCGACTCGGCTGGTGCCTCTTCGAAATCAACGGCGTTTTCGTCATAGTTGACGAACACATCGAGGTGGTGACGAAGGATCGCCGAAGCTTGCAGCAAGGCGTCTTGTGGAGTGATGCGACCGTCGGTCCAGATGTCGAGCACGAGCTTGTCGAAGTCGGTCATCTGACCAACGCGGGTGGTTTCGACGGCGTACTTGACGCGGGTGACGGGCGAGAAAATCGAGTCGATTGCGATGACGCCGATCGGTTGATCCTTGCGCTTGTTTTCATCGCCGGTGGAGAAACCACGGCCGACGCGCACTTCGAATTCGCAGTCGAACTTCACCTTCTTGTCGAGGGTGCAGATGATCTGATCCTTGTTGACGACGTCGTAGATGTGATCGCCCTGAATGTCGCCGGCGGTGACAACGCCTTCCTTCTCGACCTTGATGGTGAGGATGCGCGGCTCTTTTTCGTTGTGGCTGAACTTGACCTTCTTGAGGTTGAGCACGATGTCGGTGACATCTTCGACCACGCCAGGGAGGCTGGAAAATTCGTGTTGCACGCCCGCGATGCGGACGGAGGTGATGGATGCGCCCTCAAGCGAGGAGAGGAGGACGCGGCGCAGCGAGTTGCCGATTGTGTGGCCGTAGCCGCTTTCGAAGGGCTCGGCGACAAATTGCGCGTAGGTGTCGGTGGCGGTTTCCTCGTTGCGAACGAGGCGGTTGGGGAGCTCGAAACGAGCAAGTTTGGTGACTGACATGTTATTTCTTGGTTTGCCGGGTTACCCTCCAACGGGCGCGACGCCCACAGAGGGGCTCACGGAGGACCTACGGCGGATTTTGGAATGCCCGCGGGCGGCGAATAAAGGGTGATGCCCAGCCGCTGGCAAACCATTTTTTTGCATTTTCACAGGCAAAATCAGCCCTCCCGCCCGATCGCGATCGGGTACAGGCGAAAAATCATTGGATTCCGACCGATTTCGGGTCGACCAGTCATGATGAATCCCCCGGCAAAGAGCGATGAAATCGAAGAAAAACCTGACCCGTTTCAGTTACAAGACCGCGGCCTTTGAGGGCTGGAGGCTGTGCATCAGCCGTGGCGGCAAGACCTTCATGCGCTATTTCCCCGACAAAAAATTCGGCGGCGCACGGCGATCCTTGGCAGCGGCCGAACGCTCACTTGTCCGCCTCAAATCGCTGCTCGAAAACGCCGCGCGCGCAGGTGGCAAGCTCAACCCCACGCTCGTGCGCAAGGCGGAAAAACTGTTGGAGGAAGCGGTCTGATGCGCCAGCATGGCCACGACCATGCCCTCCTCCGCTCCTGCCGTCATCCACTGGCACCGTCGCGATCTTCGCATCGCCGACAACCTCTCGCTGCATCACGCCGCCTCGATGGACCGTCCGGTGATCCCGGTTTATTTTTTGAGCGATTGGAAAAAATCCCACCTCTGGACTGGACCCAAGCGTCAGCATTTCCTCTGCGGCTGCCTCGCATCGCTCGCCAAGAATCTCGAAACGATCGGCGGCCGACTCATCATCCGTCACGGCGATGCAGTCAAAGGCCTGCGTCAGCTCATCAAGGAAAGCGGCGCACGCGATCTTTGTTTCAACCTTGATCCCGACCCTTTCGGCAAAGCCGTCGAAGAAAAAGTGCGAAAGATCTGCGCGGAACTCGGCGTGCAATGCCATGCGTTTCATGATCACGCCCTGCACACGCCCGATGAGGTGCTCACGCAGAGCGGACTGCCTTACAAGGTCTACACTCCCTACAGCCGCAACTGGCTCGCGCTCGAAAAATTATCGCCAGTCGGCAAACCCAAAAACCTCAACACCTCCGCCGATCTCAAGTCGCATCCCCTTCCCACCCTCGCCCACTGGGGACTCAAGGAACCCAACGCGTCCTTGCCTGAACCCGGCGAACGCGCCGCGCGCGAGCGTTTCAAAAAAGCCCTCGCAGGCATCGTGCAGCACTACGGCAACACTCGCGACATACCCTCGTTGCACGGCACCTCGCGCATCTCGCAGGATCTTCGCTTCGGCCTTATTTCCATCCGCACAATGTATGCCGAGCTGATGAAATCCCGCGCCGCTGCTAAGGCCGCCGAGCGAGCCAGCATCGACATCTACATCAAGGAACTTGCGTGGCGCGAATTCTACTTCGCGATCCTCCATCACTTTCCAAAAGTGCTTGAGGAAGAATTCAACCCCGATTGGCGCGGACTGCCATGGGATGCGCCGAATGAAAATTTTGAGAAATGGAAGACCGGCCATACCGGATTTCCCATCGTCGATGCCGGCATGCGCGAACTCCTCGCCACTGGGTTCATGCACAACCGCGTGCGCATGATCACCGCGATGTTTCTCACCAAGGACCTGCACATCGATTGGCGACTCGGCGAGTCGTACTTCATGCAGCACCTGCTCGATGGTGAAATCGCTTCGAACAACGGCGGCTGGCAATGGTCGGCCGGCACGGGTGCTGATGCGGCACCTTATTTCCGCATTCAAAATCCTTGGTCGCAAACCGCTCGCTATGATCCGCAAGGGATCTACGTCAAACGCTGGATCCCTGAGCTCGCTGCGGTGGATCCAAAAAAATTTCTCGAGCCACCCGCCGATGGCAAGGCACTCGCGCCCAGCTACCCGCTTCCATGCGTCGATCACAAATCCGAACGCGACCGCACGCTTGCGATTTTCAAACGCCATCGCGGAGAGCGTTGAGCAAGGCAAGCCGCTTAACTTACGAAAGACCTAGTCGGAAACTTTCACCGCCCAGCGAAGTTTCGCCGAACTGCTTCGCGGATTCCGATGCCTTTCCTCCGCGCTTGCGGTGATCACCCCGTCGCTGACCTGGCCAAAGACACCGTTTCGCAAACCTGCCTGGAAGCACTTCTTCACGCGTCGATCCTCGCCTGAATGAAATGTCAAAATTGCCACACGAGCACCGGGCTTGAGGCAATCGGGCAAGCTGCGCAAAAACGCATCGAGTGCGGTGAACTCCTCATTGACCGCGATCCGAATCGCCTGAAACACCCGACGCAGCGTGAGGTCTTTTTCATCCTCACGAATGCCTGAGACAGATCGGATCGCATCTGCCAACTGCGATGTGGTGGAAAACTTTTTTCCCGCCAATGCCAGAGCGATGATTTCCGCTCGCGGTTCGTCGGAATTTTCATGCAAGGCCTCCTCAAGTTTTGCGGCGCTCACGCGAGTCAACCAATCGGACGCACTCAAGCCGCGCGTCGGATTCATCCGCATATCGAGCGGACCATCGTGCTTGTAACTGAAACCTCGCGAAGGATCATCGAACTGCATCGAAGAACAACCAAGGTCGGCGAACACGAAATCGGCCAGCACATCGCGCTCCGAAAGAATTTTGGCGATGCCCGCGTAGTTCGAGCGAACCGCCACAAAACTTTCCGCACCGAATCCCATTTCCTTCAATCGCCGCTCGGTCTTCGGCAGTTCGATCGGATGCTGATCCGCGCCGATCAGAAATCCACCTGGAGAAATTTTTTCCAAAATTTTTGCGGCATGACCTCCATGACCCAGCGTTACGTCGACCCCCACCATGCCCGGCACCAAAGCCAGTGCTTCGAGGCATTCGTCGACCATGATCGGTATGTGCGAACCGGCGGGTGTTTTGCCCGAAGCAATCACCTTTGCCACCGTCTCTGCGTAACGTGCGGGGTCTCGCTCTTTGTACTTTTCTTCAAAATGACGGGGATTCTTTCCGCGATACCGCTTGCGGCGTGGCGGCCTAGCGCGCGCATCATCCATCGCTTGATCCGTCATCGCGTCCATTGCTCGCAGAGCCGCAATGATTCGTCAAAACCCAAGTGTCACAGCCCGATGCGGCACGCATGCCTTTTTGCTTTCGCATGCAACAAGATTCGGCGACTCTTTCGCCGCCCATGAGAATCGGCATTGCGCAAATCAACTCGGTCGTTGGCGACTTTCCCGGCAACGCCAAACGCCTCATCGCTGCCTACCGCGAGTGCATCGACCAAGGCGCGGAGTTGGTGATCTCGCCCGAGCTTTCGCTTGTCGGATATCCACCACGCGATTTGGTTTTCAAATCAAGCTTCGTGCCGAAATGCCTTCAGGCCCTCGATTATCTCGCGAGTGAAATTCGCGAAGTGCCGATGCTCGTCGGCTATGTCGACCACCATCATCCGCGCCAACCCGGCAAGGCCTTTCGCAATGCCGCGGCATGGCTCGAAAACGGAAGCGTGCGTCACCGGGTTTGGAAAACCCTGCTGCCGACCTACGAT
>JBMTCI010000036.1:0-7569 GCA_049430745.1 Luteolibacter sp.
TTGAGCACATTGCGGATGCTGCGTCCGGTCGAGGTGCGGGAGCCTTCGGGAAGTTCGTACACGCGTTCGACATAAACGCGGCCGGTGTTGGTGAAGAACATCAGATAGTCGTGCGCCTGAACCGAGAACAGGTGCTCGACGAAGTCATCCGGCTCATCCTTGCCGGTGGCTTTCGTTTCCATGCCCTTGAGTCCTTTGCCGCCGCGACCTTGCAGGCGGTACTCGCTGGCAGGTGTTCGCTTGATGTAGCCGCGGTGCGAAAGCGTGACGATCATTGCGTCGTTGGCGATCAGGTCCTCGATGGCGACCTCGCCTGCCTCGGCAAGGATCGGGCATTTGCGCGGGGTCGCGTACTTGCCTTTGATTTCATGCAGCTCGTCCTTGATGATCGTAAGCACGCGAACCTCGCGGGCGAGGATGTCGAGCAGATCCTTGATGTCGACGAGCACGCCGTCGTACTCCGCCTTCACCTTGTCGCGCTCCATGCCGGTGAGTTGGTAGAGGCGCAGTTCGAGGATCGCGTTGACCTGGCGTTCGCTGAACACATAGCGGTCGCCTTGGATGGCGGCTTGCGAGCGGATGAGGATGCCGAGTGATTCGGCGGTGGCGGTGCTGAACTGATAAGCGGCGAGTCGCTCGCGGGCTTCGTCGCGGTTTTTTGAATCACGGATGATCTTGATGAAATCGTCGAGGTGGCCGAGCGCGAGCAGGAAGGCTTCGAGTAGCTCGGCGCGTTCCTCGGCCTTGCCGAGAAGGTAGCGCGTGCGGCGGATGATCACCTCGCGGCGGTGCTCGATGTACGCGTCGATCGCTTCCTTGAGCGAAAGTTGTTTCGGGCGGTTCTGGTGAATCGCCAGCATGTTGACGCTGAACGAAGTCTCGAGCGCGGTGAGTTTGTAGAGTTGGTTCACGACCACCTGCGGGCGGGCATCGCGTTTGAGTTCGATCTCGATGCGAGTCTCCTCGTCGGAAAGGTCGCGCATGCCGGAGATGCCGGTGAGCGTCTTTTCGTTGACCAGCTCAGCGATGCGTTCCTGGAGGACCGCGCGGTTTACACCGTAGGGGACTTCGCGGATGACGATGATCGATTTGCCATTTTCGTTTTCCTCAATTTCCACTTTGCCGCGAAGGCGCATCGAGCCGCGGCCGCTGCGGAAATAATCTTCGATGCCGCGGATGCCGCGGATTTCGCAGGCGACCGGAAAGTCCGGGCCTTTGATGTATTGCATCAACTCGGGCAGCGTGATCTCCGGCTTGTCGATTTGCGCGCAGATGCCGTCGATGACCTCACCAAGATTATGAGGCGCGAGATTGGTCGCCATGCCGACCGCGATGCCAGTGCCGCCGTTGACGAGGAAGTTGGGAAATGCGGATGGCAGCACTGAGGGCTCTTCCTGCGAACCGTCGTAGTTCGGTTGGAAGTCGACCGTGTCCTTATCGAGATCCTCCATCATCGCCATGCCGAGGTGGTGAAGACGGGCCTCGGTGTAACGCATCGATGCGGCGGCATCGCCTTCGACCGATCCGAAGTTGCCTTGGCCGTCGACGAGCATTTCGCGCATCGACCATGGCTGACCCATGTTCACCAGCGTCGTGTAAATCGCTTGGTCGCCGTGCGGGTGAAAATTACCCATCGTTTCACCAACGATTTTGGCGCATTTCACATGGGCCTTGCCGGGTGAGACTCCGAGCTGGCGCATCGCATAAAGAATGCGGCGCTGCGAGGGCTTGAGCCCGTCGCGCACATCCGGCAGCGCGCGCGAAATGATGACCGACATCGAGTATTCCAGGAACGATTGGGAAAGTTCCTCGGCGACATTGATGGGCTTGATGGAGTCAGTAGTCATTGGTCAATGGGCATTAGTCATTGGTGTCGGAATCGGCCGGGCCAATGGATCGTATGTAAGCGTTCAATCTTTTGATAAAGGTGTCTGAGTCACGGTATAGGTCGCGAGCTGTATCATCAGGGATCAGATGGCTCACACATCCAAGTTTCTGACATTCAATGCGTTGTCTTCGATGAAGCGTTTGCGGGGTTCGACGATGTCGCCCATGAGCACATCGAACATGCGGTCGGCCTCGACCATGTTGTCCTCGTCGAGTCGGACGCGGAGGAACTGGCGGGTCGTGGGGTCCATGGTGGTTTCGAAGAGTTGCTTGGCGTTCATTTCGCCGAGGCCCTTGAAGCGTTTGATCTGGACGCCCTTGCTGGAGATTTCGAGGACGCGCGAGAGGATTTCGGGAATCGAAAACAACGGCGTGGCTTGTTGTTTTTCGCCTTCGCCTTCGAGGAGTTCAAAGAGTGGCGTGTCGTCCGAGTGGAAGTTGCGGATGTCGATGCCGGCTTCGGTGAGGCGGGCGAAAAGTTTGGCGATTGCGTGCGATTCGTGGAGTTCGTGAAGCACCGCGCGGCGTGAAGGACCCGCGCTGGAAGCGAGTTCCTCGTCGGTGAGGATTTCATCGAAGAGGCGTAGGTCACGGTTGTCGGAGGCGAATTCACGCAGTGCGTTTTCGTCGGCGAAATACAGCAGGCTTTCATCGTTGCCTTCGCGGATGCGAACCATGAATTCCGGCAGGTGTCCGTCGCTGCGACGTGCGGCAAGATAGTCGCGGAAGTTGCCGCCATTGCCTTCGATCGAGCGCGTGTAGCGGGCGAGCGACGAGAGGGTTTCGAGGATGCCTTTGAGTTCCTCGGCGGAGAAAGTACGAGATTGATTGTAGTTCCTCAGCACCACTTCGCCAGCGCCGAGCTCGATGAGGATCTTGTTCAGCTGATCGTTGTCCTGCACATATTCCGAGCGCTTCTTGCGGGTGACCAAGTACAACGGCGGCTGCGCGATGTAGAGGTAGCCGCGCTTCACCAACTCCGGCATGTGACGGCAGAAGAAGGTGAGCAACAGCGTGCGGATGTGTGAGCCGTCGACGTCGGCATCGGTCATGATGACGATCTTGTGGTAGCGCACTTTGTCGATGTTGAAGGATCCTTCCTGTTCGCCATCGCCGATGCCTGCACCGATGGCGGTGATCATCGATTGGATTTCCTTGTTCTGAAGCGCGCGATGGAGACGGGCTTTCTCGACGTTGATGAGTTTTCCGCGCAGCGGGAGGATTGCTTGCGTGCGGCGGTCGCGGCCTTGCTTGGCCGAGCCACCTGCGGAGTCACCCTCGACAATGTAGAGTTCGGACTTTGCCGGATCGCGCTCCGAGCAGTCGGCGAGTTTGCCAGGGAGTCCACCGCCGGAGAGAGCGGATTTGCGAACCGTTTCGCGAGCCTTGCGAGCAGCCTCGCGGGCGCGTGCGGCGTTGACCGATTTTTCGATGACCTTGCGCGCGAGCGTTGGGTTTTCATCGAAATACTGCATCAAGCCCTCATAGACGATCGATGAGACCACGCCTTCGATCTCGGTGTTGACGAGTTTGTCCTTCGTCTGCGAGCTGAAGCGCGGGTTGGGCATCTTCACCGAGATCACACAGACGAGTCCTTCGCGGACATCATCACCAGAGAGGGCGGGGTCCTTGTCTTTGAGGATCTTGTTGGCCTTGGCGTATTGGTTGATCGCGCGGGTGAGCGCGGTGCGGAAGCCGGTGAGGTGCGTGCCGCCGTCGCCGTTGGGAATCGAGTTGGCGAAGCAGAGGATCTGGTCGTTGTACGAATCGTTGTACTGAAAAACCACATCGGCAAAAACATCGTCGGTGGATTTTTTGCCGTCGTAATCGAGTTCGATTTGGCGTTTGCCGCCAAGGATCACAGGATCGTCATGAATGACGGTTTTGTTTTCGCCGAGTTGGACGACAAATTCTTCGATGCCTTTGGCATAGAAAAACGAAGTTTTCTTTGCCGACTCCGGACGCTCGTCTTCGAGATCAATCGTGAGGCCTGGGTTGAGGAATGCGAGCTCGCGCAGGCGGGTGGCGAGGCGGTCGAATTTGAATTCGATCGTGTCGACGAAGATCGTCGCGTCGGGGAAGAAGGTGATGGTTGTGCCGGTTTTATTGGGATCGACTTCGCCAACGACATGGAGTTGCTCCATGGTCTTGCCGCGTTCGAACGAGATGCGGTGGACCTTGCCGTCGCGCATGATGTCAGCGCGGAACCAATCGGATAGCGCGTTGACGCATTTCGCTCCGACACCGTGGAGGCCGCCTGAGTATTTGTAAGCGCCTTGGCCGAACTTGCCGCCGGCGTGGAGGTTGGTGAGCACGAGCTCGACAGCGGGGATGCCGAACTTCGGGTGCATGTCGACCGGGATGCCGCGGCCGTTGTCGGAAATCGAGACCGAGCCATCGACATGGATCGCGACCTTGATGCGCGAGCAATAGCCGGCGAGATGTTCGTCGATCGAGTTGTCGAGTACTTCAAAAACGCAGTGATGGAGGCCGCGTTCATCGGGGTCGCCGATGTACATGCCGGGGCGTTTGCGGACGGCCTCCAGGCCCTCGAGTTTGTCGATTTGGGCGGCACCGTATTGTTGCTCGGAGGCGACCTTGGTTTCGGCTACTGGGGGCTCGTTCGAAGGGTCGGACATAGGCTTGGGAAAGGGTCTGAAAAACCCTGCAAAGTGACAAGGAACTTCTTCGCGAAAATCCGCAAAAAAGTGCTGAAAAATCAGCCTTTCATCCCAAGGCAACCAAGCTGCCATCCGAGCAACAGCGCGGGGGCTTGGGATTCGTCCGCAGCGATCGATTCGAGGGCGGCGCGGGGGGCGATGAGCGAGCCTTCGATGTCGAGTTTGGCTGCCGCTTCATCGCGCGATTTGATGAGCGCGTCGACGCGTTTTTCGAAGTCCTTGTCGCGCTTTCGGCGTTTGGTTTTTTCGCGCTCGGGCCAGCTTGATTGCGGCATGGCCTCAAGTTTAGAAATGGCGTTTCGGAAGCGTTTGACGCGATCCGCGCGGAAGTGGTGTGGCAGCGCGATCGGGTTGCCGGCAGCGAGGCTGATGCTCCACTCGAGGATCTGCTTGTTGGGCGCGACCATGAAGGACGGGCGATCCCAAGCGGCGGCTTCGGCATCGCGCCATTGCCAGATTGCGCGCAGGCAGGCGAGGCCCCACGAATCGAGCTTGCCCGAGCCTTGGATGCGCCAGTTTTCCTCGCGGCTATCATCGCGCTCAAGCACCTTGCGGCGGGCGGCATGACAGCTTTCTTCAAACCATTCGTAGCGGCCTTTGTGCCTGAGGTCGTTGACGATGCGCTCGCCCATTTCGAGGAGCTAATCGACAGCGTTGAGCGCGTACGCGATCATCTTAGGAGAGAGCGGGCGTTTGCCCCAATCCGCTTTTTGCGATGACTTCGAGAGTTCGACGCCAAAGTATTGCTGAACGAGATCGCCGAGACCAAAGCGTCGGGCGCCGAGCAAACGGGCGCCGATTTGCGTGTCGTACACGACGGCCGGCAGATGGCCGAACTCGCGCTTGAACATCGTCATGTCGTAGTCCGCTCCATGCATCCAGACGGTCGCATCAGTGAGGTAGCTGGCGAGCGGCTTGAGGTCCTCGATGGCAAGTGGATCGATCAGCACCGATTCGCCATGGATGGCAAATTGGATCAGGCAAAGGGACTCGCGGTAGCGGTGGAGGCTGTCGGCCTCGGTATCGATGGCGCAAACGGGAGCTGCGTCCCGTGGCTTGCATTTCTCGAGGTGAAGGATGAGCCGCTCGGTGGTATCAATCATGGGGTGGGCCGTCGTGGGCCGACGGACAGGCGGGAAAGGGATGAGGCCCGCTTGATGGCGGAGCCGGATGGCCGCATTCCCCTTGAAAGTAGGCGGATTTGGCGCGGCGGATTCATGCCCGCGAGCATGCTTTCGAGACCGCGAGCTGACAAGTTGAAATTGCCAATTTGCCGGCTTAAAAATTTACTTTGTAGCTACAATTTTCTCAAACGACCGCCAGTTTCTCGGCTTGCTGGTGGGTCAGTTCGACGCACTTCCATGGGAGCCCAAACTGGTTGAGGTCGGCCATGAAACTGTCGGGGTCGAGTTGCTCCATGTTCCAGACACCGACCTTGCGCCAATTGCCCTCGAGCATCTGCTTGGCACCGATCATCGCGGGCACGCCAGTGGTGTAGGAAATCGCTTGGGATCCGACCTCTGCGAAGCAGGCTTCGTGATCGCAGATGTTGTAGACGTAGATCGCCTTGTAGTGGCCGTCTTTGAGGCCAGTGATGATGTTGCCGATGCAGGTTTTGCCTTTGGTCGTTTTGCCGAGGTCGCCGGGGTCGGGCAGCACGGCTTTGAGGAACTGCAGCGGGATGATTTCGACGCCGTTGTAAACGACTGGATCGATGCGGGTCATGCCGACATTGCCGAGGACCTCGAGGTGCTTGAGGTAGTTTGGTGAGAACGACATCCAGAACTGCGCGCGGCGGATCGTGGGGATGTGTTTGACGAGGGATTCGAGTTCCTCGTGGTACATGCGGTAGATTTCATAAGTGCCGACTCCGTCTGGGCAGGTGAAGGATTGATGGAGCGACATCGGCGGGGTTTCGACGAAAGAGCCGTTTTCAAAATGGCGGCATTCGGCGGTGACTTCGCGGATGTTGATTTCCGGATTGAAGTTGGTGGCGAAGGCCTTGCCGTGGTTGCCGCCGTTCACATCGATGATGTCGAGCGTGTGAATCTCGTCGAAGTGATGCTTGAGCGCCCAAGCGGTGAAAACATTCGTCACGCCGGGGTCAAAGCCCGAGCCGAGCAGCGCGGAGAGTCCGGCTTTTTCAAAGCGCTCTTGATAAGCCCACTGCCATGAGTATTCGAACTTCGCGACATCCTTCGGCTCGTAGTTGGCCGTGTCCATGTAATCGCATCCTGCAGCGAGGCAGGCATCCATCAGGTGAAGATCCTGATAAGGCAGCGCGACATTGATCAGCAACTTGGCACCTGTCTTGCGGATCAGCTCGGCGGTTTCTACCGAGTTGTCGGCATCGACTTGCGCGGTGTGGATCGTGCGTCCTGTGCGTTGCTTGATCGAATCGGCGATCGCGTCGCACTTCGAGAGCGTGCGTGAGGCGAGGGTGATTTCGCCAAAGACTTCCGGCAGCATGGCGCACTTGTGGGCGACGACACTGCCGACTCCGCCGGCACCGATGATGAGGACTTTGTTCATGATGGAATGGTGGGAAAAGTGTTTTGATGGGATGCCAAGCGACCGACTGCGCGGAATGATAGGGTCGATGCGGGTGGGGTCAATCCGTGATGCCGAGCTTGGCTTTCACCTTTTCGATTTCGTCGGTCAGCTCGCCCCAGCGTGAGTAAGCGTTTTCGAGCGCGTGGGTGATTTTGGAAATCGCGTTGCTCGTCTCGCGGAGTTTGTCGGGTTGCGAAATGATTTCCTCGTTGGTGAGGGCGGCGTTGAGAGTGGATTGAGCGGACTCAAGCTCGGCGATTTTGGCTTCGAGCGTAATGAGTTCGGTTTCGAGCGGCTTGAGCAGCTTGTTGCGTTGATCGCGGGCCTCGGCTTCGGCGCGGCGTTGGTCTTTGCGCGAGATGCTGGGTTGGTTGACGGCGCTGGCTTTGGCGGCGGGCGCGGACTTGTTGGCAGCGGGCTTGGCACTTTGGTTTTCCTCGGCGCTTTT
>JBMTCI010000037.1:0-7497 GCA_049430745.1 Luteolibacter sp.
CCGACCGAGTGTTCCTGGAGGCGGCATTCGCCGGCTTGGTCGCAGATTGGACAGTCGAGCGGGTGGTTGATGAGGAGAAATTCCATCACCCCCTCGCGGCATTTTTCCACCAACTCGCCGGAGGTGCGGATGCCCATGTTTTCGGCGACCGTGTTGGCACAGGCGATCACTGGGCGCGGCATCCAACCGATCGGCTCGTAGCCGTTTTCATCTCGCTGGGGCTCCTGACCAGGCGCGGGGCGCGGCGGCATGCCGGTTTGCACGAGACACATGCGGCAGTTGCCGGGTGCGGTGAGTTTGGGGTGATAGCAGTAGTGGGGCACGATGCTGCCTACGCTGCGGCAAGCCTCAATGATCCGTGTGCCCTTGGGAAACTGGCGCCAAACACCGTCGATCTGGACATTGACCATGCCTTTTTCGGTAGCAAGGTCCTTTGGCAATTTCAGTTCCGCAGTGGCAGAGGGTGTGTCGCTCATGGCATCGAAGGGGGTCCGGGCGCGGTGTGCCAAATCGCCCGGCCCGCACGCGCGGGACTATGTCGGCCCGATCCCTGCCGGGCAAGACTGCTTTCGGAAAAATTGCAGGGTTTTTAAGATAGAATGCGGCTTTTGGCGTCGTTTCCGCTCACTGACTGCTCGGTTGAAAGGTGGCTTTGGTCAAAAATGCGCGGGCCTCGCCGACGAGGTAGAGTGATCCGGCGATGAGGATGGGTCCGCCGTGTCGATGTGCGGCGTGGTAGGCCGACTCGAAATCATCGAATGTTTCGTGATCGGGGGCGCTCGGTGGCAGGCATGCGACGAGGTCTCCGACCGGAGTGGCGCGCGGCGAGTTGATTGGGCAGATGAAAATTTTTGATGCGAGCGGACAAAGGATTTTGAGGACCCCGGCGATGTCTTTGGCATCGACTGCACTGAATATGAGCGAGGCCTTTTTTTCGCGAAATTCGCTAGCCCATGTCTTTGCGAGCGACTCGGCCGAGTGCGGGTTGTGGGCGCCGTCGAGGATGACATCGGGTCGGATTTTTTCGAAGCGTCCCGGCCACGAGACCGATGACAACCCGTGGCGCAGGACATCCGCGTTGAGCGGAAGCCCTGCGCGGTACAAGGCAGCCACGGCGAGTGCGGCGTTCCAGCGTTGATGCTCACCCGCAAGCGCGATGCCGTAGCCCTCGAGCGGCTCGGTGATGAATTCCAGTGGCGCGCGTTTTTCGTTGGCCTCTTTTTCGAGCACGATCCGCGCCTCTCCATCCTGCGGCGAGGAAAGCGCTGGTTTGCCTTCGACAAAAATTCCGGCCTTCTCTTTTGCGATCGCGCCAAGCGTGTTGCCCAGCCATTCCATGTGATCGAGTCCGATCGGGGTGATCACGCAAACATCCGCCGGCACGGCGGTGGTGGCATCGAGTCTGCCGCCCATGCCGGTTTCGAGCACGATGATCTCGCAGGAGCACTCACGAAACCAACGCATCGCCAAAGCGAGCGTGATTTCGAAAAAGGTCGAATGTGTCTCCATTTTTTCGCAGATCGCGCGAAGCTCCACTAGCATTGAGGCGCATGTTTCTTCAGGGATTTCTTGGCCCGAAACTTTGATGCGCTCGCGAAAATCTATCAGATGCGGCGAGGTGAATAGCCCGCTGCGCCGTCCGCAGGATCGCGCGATGCTGTCTATGATCGCGCAGGTACTGCCCTTGCCGTTGGTGCCGGCGACATGAATAACTTTTACATCGTGCGCGGGGTGCGCGAGGAATTCCTTGAGCAAGTGGCGCGCGTTGTCGAGGCCGAGCTTGATGCCAAAGGTCTGCGTTGAGAACAACCACTCGATGGATTCGCGGTAGTTCATGAAGCCCGTCCCACAGGTGGAAATTTTTGAAGCGGATGGGCTTGCGCCTCAGCCGTGGTTTGCAAGCGCATCCAGCAGATAACGTGCAGGGCGAAAGTTTTCGATCAGCACCTCACGCTGGGAACCGCGAATCATGCGCACCTGGCGAATGTTGAAATTTGGCGTTTTGTGGGGCGCGAAGAGGATGTCGTCGTGCGTCGAGTTTTCGTGCTTCTTGAACATCGCTGGCAGGATGTCACCGCCAAGATGGTCGTCGCGGCCGGTGGCGAGGTGACAGGTGCCGAGGACCTTCTCATCTTGAATGTCGGCGCCAGACACCGGCAGCACTTGGGTGCCAAATCCGAGCTCACCAAGGGTGCCAGTCATCGGGTCGTCCTTGAGTCGTGCATTGTGCGCGTCGATGGTCGACTGATTTCCAGAAATGAGCGTCGAATGAATGATGCAGCGGTTTTCGACTTCGAGCACACCGAGTGTGCCGTCCTCGTACTTCATGGGAAATTGGCCGCGCGCGTCGCTGGGCACGAAATAAACTTCGCCCGCAGGGAGATTTGCGATGTCGGGCGATTTGCCCAAACACAGCCCGTGTGATTTTTGCGCCTCCTGACCGTCGAGGCCAAGCCATGCGGTGAGCACGCGTCCGTCTTCGAGCGCGAAATCAATTTCGATCGAGTCGGCGCGCGTGAGGGCCAGTCGAAGTTTTTCCGCGTCGGCTGAAACTTCGTGATAATCGACCGCCAATCCGGAGTTGAGAATGACATCGTTGAGTCCGTGCATGGTCGCGCCGCGGAAGCCGTACTGTTTGGCTTTAGCCGTCAATGGCGCAGTCGCCGAATAGGTCGAGATGCAAAGGATGAGGTCGTATTTTGGGTAAATGTCTCGATCGAGCGAGAGGTGATTGCCTGCGGTGTCCCAGACATCGTCATCCAAATCGAGATTCGATCCATGGGTACAGCGATAGGCAAACATCTCACCACCAGTCATCCCAAGTTCCTTCATCACGCCATCGCGCAGACCGAGGTAAAAATGTTTGTGCGCGTTTTTCTGCACGGGGAATCCGTCGCTTTGCAGAAATGCGAAGTCCTTGATGAGAGGAGCGGGATCGTCGAAATCGATGAGGATGCAAACGCGGCAATTTTCGGTTGGCGCAAAAACGGTGCTGAGCAAACGCTTGAGGTCGAAGGCTGGGAAGCGGCGCTTCTCGGGGTTGAGAAGAATTTCCTCACTCAGGTAATCAGGCAGCATCGTTAGCGAGTTCTGGGACATGTCTGGGAAGACTAACACCTCACATCATCGCTGCAAGTTCTAACGAGCGACGAAAAATGAATTCGCGATCGCGCGATCAGGGGTTTTCAGCTTCGCGCAGTTGAGTCAGCGCGGCAGTCATGTCATCGAGACTGTTCCAAAGTTTGCTTGTCACATAGAGTGGCGCGCGACAGCGAACCGCGAGCGCAATGCAGTCGGATGGGCGTGCATCGAGCTCGATGATCTTGCGCTCCATGATTTCGTTTTCGGCCTCAAGGATCAGGCGCGCGTGATAAATTTCTCCAACGAGATCGACAATGACGGCACGCGAAACTGTTGCGCCGAATGCTTGGAGTGTGAAATGAAAGAGATCGTGCGTGAGCGGTCGCGCGGATTGGTGACCCGACAGCATGTGATTGATCGCGGCGCCGACAGCGGGGTCGATGTAGATGAGAATGCTTTTCTTGCCGTCGCCCAAAAATGCCGCGCATCCAGCCTGGGTAGGAAGCATGGCGATCGGCTCGACTTCGACCAATGATGACATGTCAGGACTTTCGCGCCCGACCTAGGGTCATCCAAGAGCAAAAAATCGGCTTTTGCTGCGGTTGGCTCACTACCTCCACGCTTGGTCGCTTCGCCTTTTTTCAGGGCTTGGCAGGCATGGTGGTGCGTGGCTTACTTTTCCCGCCTCGACTGATGCGTGCCATTTCGAACCGATTCCTGTTTGCGATTCTGCCGGTTTTTTTGCTGAGACAGTGTGCCCCGCCTGTGCTCAAAAAATGCGCCACGGTGCCGCGCGCCTCGCGTGTGCCTTCGGCTTCGCTGATCGAGGAGGCCCGAGCCTATTGGGGCATTCTTGGCAACGCTTCGCGCAAGAGTGAGTGGACCGACGCAAGGGATCGTTACAACGCGGCAGTCGACAAACTCTTCGATCAAATCCGCTGTGGTCGCGGTTCATGGGATGATCGCGCCGCCTCGATCGGCACGCAAATTCAGGCCGCTGGACGCGATCAGGTTGACCCAAACGAACTTGATGCCTTGGTGCCCGCCTCAACGATTGAGGTCACCGAAATCAATAGACACAATGGCAGCTCTGGCCTTGGCCTTCCGGTGGTCGGTTGGAAATCCACTTCGCCGGTTGGCATGAAGCGTGAGCGTTACCTGCTGCCGAACGGATTGCCTTACAACATCACTGCCTTACTCGTGTTCGATCGCAAAGGTCTACCGACTTGGCAATTCAACAAGCGCTGGGCGGTTGAGCAAACACGAGTCGGCGGTCATTCGCATTTGCTCGCCGCCGATTGGTCCGCGCCCAATGATTTCTATTGGAAAATGTGCGATCTCGGCGATCTCGCCGTGCAAAATGTGCTCTTGCCCGATCGCTTCAGCGAGGAAACCGGACTCTATTTCGTTACGCCTTACGATCCGAACAAGATTCCTGTCGTGCTTGTTCACGGCCTGGTCTCGAGTCCCGATGCATTCAAAAATGTCATCAACGAACTCTCGCCCGAGCCGTGGTTTCGCGAAAACTATCAGATCTGGCTCTACAACTACCCGACTGGAAATCCGTGGATTTACAGCAGCATGAAGTTTCGCGAGATGATGCGCGAGGCCTGTGCATACGCTCGCAGCAAAGGTGGTGGCGCCAAGCTTAACCGCATGGTCATCGTCGGTCATTCGATGGGCGGACTCGTCACACGCTCGAGCGTCACCGACCCGGGTCAGAAGCTTTATAAAGCTCTCTTCAACAAACCAATCGATGAACTCAAGGCGTCTGATTCGACCATGCGCCTGATTCGCGATGGCACTCTTTACAAACCGCTGCGCGAACCAAAGCGCGTGGTGTTTCTCGCCGTGCCGCATCGTGGCAGCCCGATGGCCAATTTGTTTTTCTCCAACTGGGCTTCCAAGCTGATCAAACTTCCCAAGACACTTGCCGTTGATTTGCTCGACGCCACTTTTCTTACCGTTGGCGACATTGCCAAGGGTGAGGATTCAAACAAGCGCCTGCCGACATCGATCGACAGTTTGTCCCAAAACGCGCCCGCCACAGTGGCGCTGAGCAACTTGCCCTTGCCCAAAAATATCACATTTCACTCAGTCATCGGTGATCGTGGCAAAGGCGACAGCCCCAAGAGCAGCGATGGCGTGGTGCCTTACTGGTCCTCCCATGTCACACCGGTGGCATCCGAATTGATCGTTCCGTCCAACCACAGTGTGCCGAACAATTTGCAGGCGTCCGAGGAGCTCAAGCGCATTCTCAAACGGCACCTAAAGAGCAATCATTGACAGATCGCGCGCACAAACAAACGAACCCTCGCAACACTTGCCATTTCCCTCACATGAGTCCTGAACAACAACTCGCCGTCCTCACCAAAGGCTGCGCCAAGGTCCTTTCGGAAAAGGAACTGCTCGAAAAACTTCGTCTCGGCCGTCCCCTGCGCGTAAAGCTGGGCGTTGATCCCACTGCGCCCGACATCCACTTCGGTCACACCGTTGCGCTCGAAAAACTCCGTCAGTTCCAAGAGCTTGGTCATCAGGCTGTTCTGTTGATCGGTGATTTCACTGCGACCATTGGCGACCCCTCGGGCCGCTCGGCCACTCGTCCGCCACTTACGCGCGAGGAGGTTCTGGTCAATGCCGAGACTTACACCGATCAGGCCTTCAAGATTCTCGACAAATCGAAAACCGAAATCGTCCACAACGGCGATTGGTTTCGCAAAATGACCTATGAGGAAATCCTCAAGCTCAATGCCAAGGTGACGCTGCAGCAAATGCTTCAGCGCGAGGACTTTCGCAATCGTGTCGATGCCGGCCAGGAAGTGCGGCTTCACGAATTGCAGTACCCAGTGATGCAAGGCTGGGATTCGGTCGAAATCCGCGCCGACGTCGAACTCGGCGGCACCGACCAACTTTTCAACATCCTCGTCGGACGCGATCTCCAGAAAGAAGCGGGTCAGCCGCAGCAAGTGGTGATGGTGATGCCCTTGCTCGAAGGCCTTGACGGCGTGCGCAAGATGTCAAAGTCCTACGGCAACTATATCGGAGTCAGCGATGCGCCGCAGGAAATGTTTGGCAAGTTGATGAGCGTTTCCGACGAGCTGATGGATCGCTACTACACCTTGCTTCTCGGCGAAGCGCGCGATCCGTCGGGTCATCCGATGGATGCCAAAAAGTCCCTCGCGGAGAAACTCACTGCCCGCTACCACGGCGACGCCGCGGCTCTCTCGGCCCGCGCTGATTGGGACACGCGGTTCTCGAAAAAAGATCTCTCGGCCGCTGATCTGCCAGAAATTTCCATCGGCGACCTTCCCGCCGAGTCGACCGTGCTCACGCTCACTGCTCACGCCTTCAAGACGGCGTTCGGATTGGAAAAATCGAATGGCGAGCTGCGCAAGCAGTTCATTTCCAGCGGCTCGGTTCAGCTCAATGGCGAGAAGCTCACCGATCCTGCTGCCCTCGTTTCACCAAAGGCGGGTGACACGCTGAAGCTTTCGAAAAAGCACGCGGTGCGTTTTGTCTGATCCGACTAAGAGTCGAGTCAACGCTTGGCCACGCTCGCGAGGCTTGGTTGCTGGCGAATGATATTGGCCAACATCCGGCGGCAATGCTCGTAGCTGGTGCGTCCGCTAAGGATTTGCGCGCTACGAGCAAACGAACCCCATTGAACAATCTGCACCTCCACATTGCGGCGGCCCCAGATGTTCATGGTTTCCTTGTTCGGTTTGTAAATGTCGATCGTGCCGGTCCCGGTCAGTGCCGAACCATAATCATCAATCACATAAAGATAGGGCAGACCCTTGATGCGGAAGGTGGTGCCCACCGGATAGAATGACCAGTCGGCGGCCGCGCTGCGAACTCGGTTGGTGTAGCGAAGGTTGGTGCCAGCGGCGTTTTTGTTACCGTAGATGAGGTGGTCGTCCTCACTGCAAGTGTAAGCGGTCGTGCGGGCGATGCGTTGACGCTCGCTGAAGGCGTAAACCGGCATGCCGTGCTTGTCGCGAGGTTTGCCAGCCGCAGCAGACATCAGTTGCGAGGAAGGCCCCGCCACCTGCATGCTTTCGCGCTTGGTCTCGCGGGCGTGGGCGAAGTCGTTGATCTTGGATTTTGGGATAACAGTGAGACCGCTGTTTCCGCAGCTGGTCAACAGGCCGATTGCCAGGGCCAAGGTGCCGATAATTGAAAAATGAAATGGCATGAGCTTGATCGATTGTGAAGCTGTCTGGTTCGGCCGACCCGCGCTTCACACGCATCGCCCATTGCGCCCTAGGACTAACCTTCGTATCGGGATGGCGCAAACGGAAAATCCCCGAAATTCGCCCGAATTTTAACAAAACAATTGATTTTCAACGACTTGCAAAAATTAAAAATTGCCGTTTGGGCGAAATTTGCATGTACAAAATAACTCCAGAATTCCCT
>JBMTCI010000038.1:0-7475 GCA_049430745.1 Luteolibacter sp.
ATGCATCTTCCGAGCAAGGTGGATCCGCAAGAAGCTCTTCCTCTCGTGCTTTTTTTGCACGGCGCAGGCGAGCGTGGAGCCGACAACCGAAAGCACCTTTCACATCTGGCATCCTCTCATCCGTTTTGGGAGAGCACCCCTTGCATCATTCTTGCTCCCCAATGCCCTTCGAAAGAAGAGGTCGAGCATCCCGATGATGGCGTGTGGGTGCAGACACCCTTTGGCGGCACATCGCATCAGATGAAGGCGAATCCGCCTTGGCCCATGCGTCTTGTGATCGCGCTTTTGGATGAAACCATCGCTAAATATCCCGTGGATCAAAACCGCATCTACGTCACCGGCCTGTCCATGGGCGGATACGCCACCTGGGATTTGCTCCAGCGCTTCCCCAAAAAATTTGCGGCCGCCATGCCGATCTGCGGCGGCGGGGATCCTGACCATGCGGGCAAACTCGTTGGCATTCCGCTTTGGGTTTTTCACGGAGCCGCCGATGAGATCGTGCCGGTGTCCCGTTCCCGCGACATGGTTCAGGCGATCCAAAAAGCTGGCGGGAAACCCACTTACACCGAGTACCCCGATGTGACCCATGATTCATGGACGCGCACCTATGCAAACAAGCAGGTGTGGGAATGGATGTTTGACCAAAAACGAGTGCAGTAGGGGTTCATGCTTGGCCTGGCATCGACGATCTGCGATCTAGGGTGTGTGAAATCGTTGATTGGTTTGTGGCTGGTCGTCATCGGCGCCTCGCTTGCTCATGCCGAGGCCTTAAAGCCGGCGGATCGTGAGGCCTTGCTGGACAGCATTGAGAAGCTCCATCAGACTGCGCAATCCAATGTCGACTCGCGTTTTCTCAGCGCCTTGAGCGCCTACCGCGAAGCGATGGTTAGCGATGAAACTGCCATCGAGTTTTATCTCAAGTGCACCGAGAAACTTGAGTTCGAGGACAAAGACCGCAAGGAGGCCGATTTCCGCGAGTGGAAGAAAAAGCATGATCGAAAAATTTCGGCAGATGGTTTCGGTTTGGCGCTGCGCCAGCAGCTGCGTTGGCTGGTGCTCACGATGCGTTCGTCATCGGAAAAGTCGGATCCTGAAACGATCGCCGACGAAGCGGCCGAAATCGTCGATTCCATTTTCGGCAACATGGAATTGCTGAGGTCCCAATCGGAGGTCCTGAAGCAGTCGGCGAGCGGAACGATTTTTTCGAGGGCCTATGAGATTGGTTCATACATCAAAAGCCCATTGCCGCAGAGCCCTTTTGATTTGGAGGCGATCTATGAAAATTTCATTCTTCCGCCGATCCGCGCCACCGGCGACACGACTGCATTGCGCGGGGCATGGATCAAGCGCATCAAGCAAGAAGGGTATCGCAGCGGAGGCGGCGAGCAGACAAGAGAAGGCCCCATTCTGAAGGCGCCAAAGTCCGATGCCTACGAAAGATTCGTGGAGGAAAAACTCCCCGAGCTTCAGTGGCAGATGGAGGTCGACCTTTTTCGTCATGGAGACGAAGTCGATGCCGCGAAGCGCATGTGTGAGCACATCGAGAAACACATCAATCATCCATCCGCCCGCAAGTGGAGCGAGGCCTTGGTGCGTTTGATCAAGCCACAGGAAGAGTGAGCGTTGGTGTGAGGTAGCGATCTGTGGCATCCCACGGTAGGGCGACGCGGCCCGCGGCGCCGTATCTTACCAAAGAGTTGTGACTGCACCCGAAGCCGAAATGGAACGATCCCGTGTCAGCAAAGGGATGGAACAGGTTTTCGCAGTTGCAGCGATGACGCGATCGAATGGATCGCCGTGTGGAAGCTCGAGCTCGAGCGCGACGCGGGCGATTTCGGGGCTGATCGGAATCACGCGGAAGCTATCGGCCACCTTGGCAAGCAAGGCGTCAATGCCGTCCGCGTCCTCGATCCGCCCTTTGGCGCTGAGATAGGAGATCTCCAGAAGAACAACGTCGGAGATAATGAGATCAGGTCGCTTGGAGCGGGAGATCAGAGCCCGTGCCTGTGAGCCCAGTCGGGGGTCGCCCGCAAGGCTCCAGAGGACTGCATGGGTGTCGAGACATGCTTTCACAGGCTCGGATTCCATTCGTTTTCCGGCAAGGTGGGCTCGTCGAGTCGGTCGTCGGCGAAATGAATCTTGTCTTGGCGGGATCCCAGAATTGATTCACCGGAATGGTTGACGGCCCTTAGGCACAGGTCTCCCTCGCGGGTGACGATGATGACCTCTTCACCAGCCAAGGCCGCTTGGCGAACTTTGGGGAATTCGCGCAGCAAGGTGCTTACATTGGTTTTCATGTAAGAAATTTGTCATATAATTTGTCAAATGTCGAGCAGGGAATTGAATGGGCAGATGGTTTGTTTGCGAAAATGCGATAAATCCAAACGCGGAGGCGCGGAGAACGGAGAGCCTTTCGCGGAGAAGAGATGGAGAGCATCATGATTTTTTCCACCCCCGCACAAAACTCTGCGCTTTCCTCCGCGCACTCGGCGTCTCCGCGTTTCATTGAAAAAACTAAAACGGAAACTTCCCGCCCATGCCCTTCATCATGTCCTTCATGCCGGGCATGCCGCCCATTTGGCGCATCATGTTTTTCATCTTGTGCGGCGACTTCATCATCTTGCGCATTTCGCCGAACTGTTTGATCAGCTGATTAACCTCCATCAGCGAAGTGCCCGATCCGGCGGCGATGCGCTGGCGGCGTGAGCCCTTGATGATTTCCGGTCGGCGGCGTTCTTCGTGGGTCATCGATAGCACGATCGCTTCGGTGCGTTTGATTTTTCCCGTGTCGAGTGCGCCACCGGGAAGTTGTTTTTTGATTTTGCTGAAACCTGGCATCATGCCGAGCAGTCCATCGAGCGGACCAAGGTTTCGGATCATCTTCATCTGGTCAAGGAAGTCGGTGAAATCGAATTTCCCGTCCTGCATGCGTTGCATCGAGCGCATGGCGTCCTCCTCATTCACCTTCGCGGCGACCTGCTCGACCATGCCGACGATGTCGCCCATGCCGAGGATGCGGTCGGCCATGCGGTTCGGGTGAAACTCGGTGAGTTGATCGAGCTTCTCGCCTTCGCCCGCGTACTTGATTGGCTTGCCGGTGACCGCGCGCATCGAGAGCGCTGCGCCGCCGCGCGCGTCGCCATCGAGTTTGGTGAGAATGATGCCGGTGATGCCGACTGCTTCATCAAAATGCTTGGCTACCGAGACCGCTTGTTGGCCGGTCGCGGCATCGGCGACGAGGAGGGTTTCCTTCGGTTGGATGAAATCGTGCAGGCGCTTGAGTTCGGCGACGAGTTTCTCGTCGATTTCCTGACGGCCGGCGGTGTCGAAGATCAACACCGTGCCGTTTTGCGATTCCGCCCATGTGAGTGCCTCGCGCGCGACCTTGAGCACATCGCTCTCGCCGGCTTGCGGCGTGAAACACGGCACATCGATTTGTTTTGCGAGCGTGGAGAGTTGATCAATCGCGGCTGGACGATAAAGATCGCAGGCGATGAGCAGGGGGCGGCGGCCTTCGCGCTTGAGGCGCATGGCGAGCTTCGCCGAGGTCGTGGTTTTGCCCGCACCATTGAGTCCGCAAATCAAAATGCGCGCCGGCGGGTTGAGATCGAGTGGCGCTTGATTGCCACCGAGGAGTGCCTCGAGTTCGTCGTGGAAAATTTTGACGATTTGTTCGCCGGGCTTGATCGATTTGAAGACATCCTCGCCCATTGCCTTTTCCTTCACCTTCGCGATGAAGTCCTTGGCGACGGCGAATTCCACATCGGCCTCAAGCAAGGCCATGCGGATGTCGCGCAGTGCGTCGGCGATGTTTTTTTCCGAGATGCGACCCACGCCGCGAAGGTTGCGGAAGGTCTTGTCGAGGTTGTCGGCGAGTGATGAGAACATGGAAGATGCGGGTGAAATCAAAATGCGCCCGAGTAGCTGGCGGCGTGGTCGATGCGGAACCACCATTCAAGCGCGGGCTCGACAATTTTTCCGGAGCGGTTTTTCCAAGTGACCGTGACCGGGCACACGGCTTGTCGCAGCGGGCGATTGACCTTCCACGAGAACACACCGCTTGGCGCATCGAAGCTGGCGGGTACTTCGCCGAAGCCCGCAATGTGCATGACAAGCGTTGATGGATCGAGGTCGACGACTTTGGAAAGGTCGGCGGAAATGACTGGCATGCGTTCGCTGACACTGGTGCCGGGTTCGGGTTTGACTGGCTGCGTGGTCGGCGTCACAGCGGTCTCGGCGTAAGCCTCCGGCGTGGCGGGAGCGCTGCCGAAATCCGTGGCCATCTCGAAGATGTGGTCGTGCGTGCCGAGGATGATGTAGCGCGGCAATGCTTCATCGGGCGTTCCATGATTCACCTTTCCCGGCAGCACCGTGAATAGGTGCGTGTAGCCAAACTCGCGCGCGATCGGAAACATCTCGGGCGTGTAAAATCCGCCGGGGTAAACATAGGTCGCGATCGCTTGATCGAATTTCGATTCAAGAAATTGTTTCGATGTGCCGAGTTCCTTTTGCAAAAACGCGCGGTACGCTTCGGGGCCTTGGCGTTGATTTCTTTTCACCTCCTTCGGATAGGGATGACTCACCGAGTGACTGCCGATGGTCGCGCCGGAGTTCATCATTTCGCGAATCATTGCGATGCTCAGCGACTTGCCGCCGCGATCGACATAGTTTTTGTAGAGGTACATCGTGAACGGGTAGTTGAACTCCCGAAGGATTGGAAACGCATCGGTGTACACTGACAGCCAGCCGTCATCGATGGTGATCAGCGCGCACTTCTCCGGCAATGTGATGCTGCCGTCGTTTTTCTTCCATGCGATGAAGTCGGCAAGCGAGATCACCGTGATGCCGCGGTCGCGAAGCGCTTGCATCTGCCAGCGAAACTTGGCGGTGCTGATGCGCATTTCGGTCTCCGGCAGCGTGGGTGAAAAATCGTGATAGCCGAGCACCGAAACGCGGCTGGCATTTGGTGGGCTTGGCGTTGCGTTCGCCGTAGCTGCGGGCTCAATCGCAGGTGTCGTCGCGGGCAGCGCGTCGGCGGCGGGGATGGTATCAGCGCTTGGCGGGAGATCGGGCGTGGGTTCGGGCACCTGCGCGACAAGCGGCATGCTTGCAAAAACCAGAGCGATCAAGGCGCGGCGAATCATCGGCGGACGCTAAGCGCGGACGTAGGGAAATGAAAGCGCAAGAATGCGATCTTGCGTCACGATGCGCTGCGGATCCCGTTTTTCTCGATGAGGATCGCGCGTTTTTTGAGCAGCGCGCCGAGGCATTGCTTGAAGGTGCGTTTGCTCACGCCGAGTTCGGCGTGGATCTCATCGGCCGGGCTGTGGTCGCCGATCGCCCAAAACCCGCCGCGCGCTTTCAACTCGCCAAGGATGCGCTGCTCGAGCGAGTCGACCTTGTCGCGTCCCGGCGCGTGGAGGCTGAGGTCGATTTTGCCATCCTCGCGGACGCGCGAAATGAAACCATCGACGCGCTCGCCGGCTTGCAGCTCTTGAAAAACGCCTTCGGCAAAGAGCAATCCGCTGTGCGTGCCATTGATGATCGCCTTGTAGCCGAGCTGGGTTTTTCCAAAAATGACCAACTCCACCGCATCGCCCGGCGCATAATTTCCCTGGCTTTGATCGAGAAAGCGCGAGATCCGCGTCGAGGCGATGATGCGTCCCGAGACTTCATCGACATGGACGTGAACCAAGTAGGACTTGCCGACTTCCATGCGCGATTTTTGCTCGCGAAAGGGAACCATCAGTTCCTTCGCGAGACCCCAGTCGAGGAAGGCGCCAACGCCAGTGACCGCGACGCACTTGAGCTTCGCGAAAGTGCCGGGCATCGCCTTGGGCATCTTGGGCGTCGCGACCGGTCGGTCCTCCGAGTCGCGATACACGAACACATCGATCGGACGGCCGATCTCCCAGCTCGCCGGCATTTCGCGGCGCGGCAGCAAGATTTCGCCCAACTCCTTGCCGCCATCGAGATACAAGCCGAAGGATTTTTCCCGCAGGACATTCAACATCGCACGCTCACCGATCCGGGCCATGCGCGATGATGCTTCAGCGCGCGGCGGCGGTCGATGCCGATTTTTATCAATGCGACCGCTGCCGCTTTATTTGCACGAAGCCCTTGCGCATGAGTCTTCTCATTCAAGGCGCGCATCGCAATTTGTCTGCGAGCCAATCATTCAAATTTTGGCTTTTCAACGACTTGTGGGCAGGCTAAAACGGCCGTCCGCCAACCAATGGTGGTCGTAGCTCAGTTGGTAGAGCCCCGGATTGTGATTCCGGTTGTCGCGGGTTCGAGTCCCGTCGATCACCCCATCTTTCCCATCGGATGCCATCAGGCTTCGGGCGGGGGAGGAGGTCTCCAAATGATTGATCCATGTTGCCGCTCGAGAGCCGTATCCATTACAAGTTTCGCAATTCCCTGCTTCTGGCAGAGGCGCTCACCCATCCGAGCCTTGCGTACGAATCGCAGCATCGAAATTTTGACAATCAGCGTTTGGAGTTTTTGGGCGACGCGGTGTTGCAACTGATTGTCACCGAAGAATTGTTTCGCCGATTTGCGGGCGCGACCGAAGGTCATCTCACCAAGCTGCGTTCGCGAGTGGTTTCGCGCAGAGCCTTGGCGAAATTTGCCACGGCCATCCATTTGGGCGATTACATCATGCTCGGCAAGGGCGAGGAGGCGACGGGAGGAAGGCGACGCTTGTCGACGCTGGCCGATGCTTTCGAATCATTGATCGGCGCCGTGTTCATCGATTCGGGTGTCGAAAAGGCGCGCGAGTTGGTGCTGCGTTTGCTGGAGGACGAACTCGGTAGCATGGAAGAGGGGAGCGAGGAAATGAATCCCAAGGGCGAATTGCAGGAGTGTTTGCAGGCGATTCATCCGCAAGCGCCAGTCTATCGGATCATCGGCGAAAGCGGTCCCGATCATCGTCGGGTTTTCCAAGCAGAGGTTTCATGGTGCGGAAGCGTGCTGGCCAGCGGCAAGGGCAAGAGCAAAAAAGAGGCGGAGGCACGCGCGGCCTTGGACGCCTTGCGCACGAGGTCGTGGGAGGCCTGACGCGAGAATGCCGCTTGGCAAGCGGGCAGCACGAATGGAGATTGGGCGCGCGATGGCTATCGGTCTTTCGGATTTGCGCGGGCGCATGCCGGCAGGGGGTTTGTTCGGCGGCGGATCATGGCGCTGGTCGCCCGAGCCACTGGTGCTGAGTCAGGCCGAGGCGGATTCCCTCGCGGTGCTGGGTCATTCACTCGCGCGTTTCCAACAGGCTTGCGATGAAATTTATCGCGCGAGCGCGACGGGAAAACTGCCTTCTTGGATTGCGGACTGGTTGGATCGCGGGAAACCGGATTGGCTGATCGCTTCCCAGCGCGCCAAACGCATGGCGGGTCATGTGCCACGAGTGATCCGCCCCGATCTCATGATGACGCAAGAGGGCTTTGCGCTGTCGGAACTCGACAGCGTTCCAGGCGGCA
>JBMTCI010000039.1:0-7419 GCA_049430745.1 Luteolibacter sp.
GAGTGAACCACCACCGGCGGCATCGGAGAGACGCGCCGAGCGCTCAAGCAGGCGCGAGTGAAGGTAGAACACATCGCCCGGATACGCTTCGCGGCCGGAAGGGCGGCGGAGGATGAGCGAAACTTGGCGGTAAGCCACGGCGTGCTTCGAGAGGTCATCGAACACGATGAGGCAGTCCTTGCCTTGATCCATGAGGTACTCGGCGATCGCGCAGCCGGCGTAGGGAGCGAGGTACTGCATCGCGGCGGCGTCGGAAGCCGATGCGGAAACGATGGTGGTGTATTCCATCGCGCCGGAATCTTCGAGGGTCTTCTGAATGCGGGCAACGTTCGAGAGCTTTTGGCCGATCGCCACATAGATGCAATAAAGCGGCTTGTGGTTCTGCAGCTTGCCTTGCTCGGCGGCCTTGTTTTGTTGCGCTTGGGAAATGATCGTGTCGACGGCGATGGTTGTTTTGCCAGTGGCGCGGTCGCCGATGATCAGCTCACGTTGGCCGCGGCCGATCGGGATCATCGCGTCGATCGACATGATGCCGGTTTGCACGGGAACGGTGACCGACTTGCGCTTGATGATGCCGGGAGCGATTTTCTCCATCGGGTACTGGGCGGCGGCGGCAATGTCGCCTTTGCCGTCGATGGGTTGACCAAGCGCGTTGACCACGCGGCCCAGAAGGGCTTCGCCGACCGGGACCGAGAGCAACTTGCCAGTCGTACGGCACTCGGCGCCTTCTTTGACGGCCGAGTAATCACCGAGCAGCACGACGCCGACTTCGCTTTCTTCGAGGTTGAGGGCCATGCCGGTCACGCCACCGCCGAAGTCGACCATTTCGTTGAGCAGGACGCCGGAGAGTCCTTCTACTTTGGCCACGCCGTCACCGACTTGACGGACAGTGCCGACATTGGATTTTTCGACCGACGAAGTGATGCCGGCGATTTGTTGTTCGAGTTCCTGAAGGATGCTGCTCATAAGGAAGGGTTGCTGGTTGGCGGTTGTGGATTTCGGCGGAGAATAAAATTAGAAAGCGTTGGCAAGGCGTGTGAGGCGGCCTTGCACCGAGCCGTCGAGCACATCGTTGCCGACGCGGATGCGCAGGCCGCCGATGAGCTCGGGGTTGACGGTGTAGGAAATGGAGAGGTTTGGGCCGTGGGCTTTGGCGAGGCCATCGACCACGCGCTGGCGCGAGACATCGTCGAGTGTGGTCGCGCTTTCGACCGTGACGCGGCGGCGGTCGGCCTCAAGGCGCGTGAGGCGCTGGAGTGCGATCAGTACGGCGCGGTAGTCGCGTGGTTTCGAATCGATGAGTCGTGCGACCACGGTGCGCAGTTTCGTTTCGTCGAGTCGGCCGGCGGTCTGGCAGAGCCCGAACAGGCGGCGTGCGGTGGCGGCGGCGACTTTGGAAACTTTCATGAGAAATGAGGGAAAACGGTTTGGAGGGATCAGCCTTCGATCTTGGCGAGCGCTTCGTCGTTGATGCGCTTTTGGTCATCGCCGCTAAGCACCTTGCCGGCGACTTGCGCGGTGGTGGTAGCGACGAGGCGGCCGAACTCGCGCTTGAGTTCCGAGTGAAGGCGGTCGCGGTCGGCCTTGGCGGCGGCTTCGGCTTTGGCGAGAATTTGCTGCGCTTGGGCGATGGCTTCTTGGGCCTTTTGTTCGCTGAATGCGGCGGCGCCCTGCTTGGCTTCGTTGATGAGGCGCACGGCGTCCTCGTTGGCCTTGGCAATGGCGGCGGCGGTCGTTTGTTCGGACTCGGCGAGTTGTTTTTCGATGCGCTTGAGCTTCTCTTCGCCCTCGGCGATGCGATTGCGGCGCTGCTCGAGGATCGCTTGGATCGGGCCGAACGCGAATTTCTTCAGCACGAAGATGACGAGGAAGAAATTGATCACCTGCGCAATGAAGAACGGCGCGTTGAGCCCGAAGGTCTTCTGGATGGTTTCGACAATGCCGGCGTCTCCGGCGGCTTGAGCTGCAAGTAAGGTGATCATGGGAAAGGGGTTGTCGGGCTTTGGGAAAGCGGTTGCCGCACGCGCCTTGCGACGCGTGCGGCGGTAATGCTTAGAATGGCACTGCGAAGGCGGTAAGAATGAAGATACCTTCAATCAGAGCCGCCAAGATGATCGAGATGACGAGGACCGGAGTCGCTGCGCCGGGGTTGCGGCCCGTGGCTTCCGCGGCTTTGGCGCCGAGGAGACCGATTCCGATTCCGCCACCGAGAGCGGCGAGTGACACTGCAAATGCTTTAGTGAACATGTGTGTGGTTGTTTTGTTTGTTTATGGTTTCTCCGGCTCCCACGGTCTTTGCCATGGTCGAGTCGGCGAAAGGGGTCAGTGGTGTGCCTCGTCTCCGTGATCGCAGATGAGTTTCAGGAAGATGGCGCAGAGAAGGGTGAAAACGAGAGCCTGGACGAAGCCGACGAGCAGCTCCATGAAGTAGAACGGCAAGGCCGGCAACCAGGAGAGGAAAGGTTGCAAGGCCTTGGGAATCAAGGCCATAAGCGCCTCAAGCGTTTGCTCGCCGCCATAGATGTTGCCGAAGAGACGGAAGGAAAGGGCGACCGGGCGGATCGCGATGGAAATGATTTCCAGCACGCCGACAAACAGGAAGATGGGAACCATCATGACCAACATGAGAGCGCCAAAGCTGCCCTTGGGTGCGAAGATGTGGGCGAGGAAACCTTTCAGGCCGTTTTCGGTGATCGCCCAATAGAACCAGAGCGTTGCGAAGGTGAAGGCCATCGCGGCGGTCATGTTGATGTCGGCATTGCCGCCGCGCATGAAGGGGATGAAGTTGTGATGGCCGTGGGCATCGACGGTGTTCCATCCGACTGTGCCAACACCTGGGACGAGGCCCATGTAGTTGTTGACGAGGATGAAGAAGAAAATTGTGCCGAAAAACCAGAAAACGCGTTTGACGAGATGCTCGCCCATCAGCCCGGCGAGGAAGTCATAGAGTGATTCGACCGCCCATTCGGCGAAATTTTGCACCCCGGCAGGGATCAGCGACATCTTGCGGGTCGCGGCGCGGCAGAAAAGGACGATCACACCCACCGCCAGCCAGACCATCACCATTGAGTTGGTGAAGAAGTCGGTGAGCTGTGGTGCATAGAGCGGGAGGGCGTGGTGCCCCTCGCCGCCGCCTGCCCAGACGGTGCCGAAGCAGGACAGCCATGCAGCTAGAGATGCGATGAGTTTGCGTCGAAACATGCCGTAATTGCCCGAGGATTGGGCGCGCGGTCTTTATGAACTGCCACAGGGATCCGCAAGTCATTTTCCGTAAATTTTGACCAAAAATCGCCAAGCCGCTCGTTTGCCCATGTTGTGCGGGTTTTCCCGACTGATTGACTCTTCGCAGCGTGTATTGAGGAATTCTGCGCAGTAGTTTAATACGACACGAGAGGCATGGCTCACTACGAAATGCCCATGAAGTCAAGCATTCTCTGACTCGCGAGTGCGGAAAAAACCTAAAATTCAAGGGGTTTTATCTTGCCATGCAATCGGCTTCGCGGCCATGAATCGTCTGCCATGAACAAAGCAGAACTCATTGATGCCATTCAAGCCACCCTCGGAAGCGACGCCACCAAGCGCTCTGCTGAAGAAGCTCTCGACGCGGTCCTTTCCTCCATCGAAAAAGGTGTGAAGAAGGACAAGAAGGTCCAAATCGTCGGATTTGGCACATTCGAAGCCAAAGACCGCGCCGCCCGTGAAGGGGTCAACCCAAAGACCGGCGAGCGCATTCAGATCGCCGCATCCAAAACCGTTGGCTTCAAGGCTTCGTCCCGCCTGAAGGACTCGCTGTAATCGCGAGTTTGAAAAAACCGAACCATCAACCCATTGAAAAACCCCGACCCGCAAGGGTTGGGGTTTTCTCTTGTCAAAATCAACATTCGGCGCGCCACTGCTGGCCGCATTCAACATGAAACCGCGCATCACATTGGCCGAAACCGCACTGCCTCAGGGGGGCACGCTGACCCTGCAGGAGCACGACGGCAGGAAATCGCTCGTCATCCATGGTCAACAAATCTGCGGGCCAGCCACCCGAGAGGTGGAGCAGGAAATGGCGCGTCTGGCCTGCGCACCATTTCGTCCGGCGCGTCAGCCCAAGCTTTGGTTCGCGGGACTTGGATTGGGCCATGCTCTGGCCGCCGCCTGCACCGAGCTCAAACAAAAGCGCGCGACATTGTTTGTTGCCGAGCCGCTTGCCGCGTTAGCGGATTGGCATCGCGCTCACCTTCCCGAGAGTGCTCTGAATCACGACTCGCGCATTGTTTTGGAAAACGATTGCGGGCCCGCGGGCTTGTTGCGTCATGCCGGCGTGCTGCATGCCATTTTGCTTCACCTCGATGCGTCGCCGACCGATCCCGCGAATCGCCCGTGGATCGATGATCGCCGCTGGCTGGCGGCCGCGTACGACGCTTTGCAGCAAGGCGGACTGCTGGCGATTGCAGGATCAAGAGTCACGGCAAACATCAGCCGTCGCTTGCAGCGCTGCGGCTTTGATGTGGCGGAGTATTCCGTGCCAATTTCAGCGGGTGCGAAAAAACCGCGTTTCGCACCGATCTGGCTCGCACGCAAAGGGCGGCCAGCAAATTGAATCTCTGCGTTGTTTCATCATTCATCCCACCACCTCCATGCGCATACACACCACACTCATCGGCTTTTTGGTTTTCGCGAATTTCAGTCACGCCAGCGAACTGAAGATCGAGCCGCGTCCGTTCACGGTGGAAAAAATTTTCAGCGCCTCGGTGATGCCAAGCGGCGTGGAGAACACCATTTGCATCGAGCCCAAAGCATGGAGCGAGTTTCGCATCGAGGAAGTTGCCGAGCACGGCCAGCGAGTGAACGAGGGAGATATTTTGATGCGTTTCGATGCCGAGGCGATTGACCGCAAGTTGGAGGATTTGCGGCGTGAGATTGCGAGCGGCAAAATTGCTCTCGATGACGCGACGCAGGACTTGGCGCAAATGCAGGAGACCGCGACCCATCGTTTGGAGGCCTTGCAGCGTGCTGCGCGCGTTGCCGCGGAGGAAAATGATTATTTTTTAAAGACTCGCCGTAAGGCTCAGGCTGAAACTGCCGATCAACTACTTGAGCGCAAAAAACAACTTTTGGCCAATGAGCAGGAAGAATTGAAGCAACTCAAAAAAATGTATGAGGCCGATGACCTCACCGAGAATACGGAGGAAATCATTTTGACGCGTCAGATGGACGCCGTCGCTGCGGCGGAGTTCGCGCTACGCATGGAGCAGCTGGATTACGAGCGCAGACTGGAGGTTCAGTTGCCGCGCGAAGAGGTCTCGCTTGCCAATGCCAGCCGCGATGCTGAGATCCAATTGCGATACGCCACCACTGGCATTCCGCGATCCATTGAGAAGAAAAAATCTGAGCTCGAAACGCTCAAGACCAACCAGGAGCGCGCGGTGAAACAGTTGGCGGATTTGGAGAATGACCGCGCGCTGTTTGAAATCAAAGCCAAGTTCGACGGATGGTTTTATCACGGTGCGATTGAGAATGGCCGTTGGTCGCGCGATGAATCCAAACCATTGGCGAAGTACGGCAAGCCATCGATCAATCAGGCCATTGCCACGCTGGTGTCGGCAAAGTCGGGTCGCGTTTTGACTGCGCACCTGGATCAGCAGACGATTGGCGCGTTGCCCGCGAAATTTGATGGCATCGCAATCCCGCCCGGTCGTGAGGAGCTTGAGATTCCTGTGAGCCTCTCGAAGGTTGCAAGCATTCCCTCGACTGGCGGCACCACGCGCATGGATCTCACGGCCAAGTGGCCCGAAAATTTTGAGCCGGTGATCGGCACGAGCATGACGGTGCGCGTGATTTGTCATCATCGCGATGCGGCTTTGCTTGTTCCGCGCAAAGCACTTGAGCGCGATCCGCGTGGCTGGACGGTGTCGATGAAAGTTGCAGATGGTAAAAACGAGCGACGCGTCGTTCGATGCGGAAAAAGGAATGCCGACGAGGTTGAGATCCTTTCGGGCATCGAAGCAGGCCAAGTGATTCTTGTGCCGTAGATTTTTTATCCGTCAGGTTTTTCACGATGCATTCCTCTGGCAATCACTCGCGACTCTTCAAGGCCCATCAGGGCGTGTTCGCGCGGGTGGCGTTCTGCGTTGCGGCATCGGCCGTGATGGCGTGGGGCGATGCTTTGCCGACAGCAAAAGAGATCGATGCGTCATTGCGACGGGGTGTGGATTTTTTGATTCAAGATCAGAACGCCAACGGCTCGTGGGGTGGCGCGACCCGCACAAAAAAGATCAACATTTACGCGCCGTTGCCGGGGGCGCATCACGCCTTCCGCGCGGGCGCCAGCGGGCTCGCCTTGTCGGGTCTCATCGATGCCCGTGATGATCGATCCGAAGTTAAGGCAACGATTGCCAAAGCCGCCGAATGGGTGAGCGCGGAGCTGCCTCACTTGCGCCGCGCTGATCCCACCACGACTTACAATGTTTGGGGTCATGCTTACGGCTTGCGTGCGTTGACCAGACTACATCGCATCGAGACCGATCCATCGCGCAAGGAACACTGGGCGCGACTTGCTCAAGAGCAAGTGGATCTCGTCAAGCGATATGAAGAGATCAACGGCGGATGGGGATATCTCGATAAATTCGACGAGGTCACGACGCAGAAGCCATCGGGTTTGCCGACTTCTTTCACCACGGCGACCTTGTTGTTGGCGATGGATGAAGCGCGGCGTGAAATGGCCGTGAAAATTTCCGAGCCGATGACTCATCGCGCTCTTGAATCGATTCGCGTTCAACGCACGCCGGATTTTTCTTACACATATTCGTTCAATCATCGCATGCACCCGCGAAACGAAATCAATCTTCCGGCTGGATCGCTGGCGAGGTCGCAGGCATGCAATGCTTGTTTGCGGGTGTATGGCGATGCCGCAGTGAATGATGAGGTCATCCACACATGGGCCAAACGCTTTCTTGATCGTGAGGGTTTTCTGTCGATTGGCCGCAAGCGCCCGGTTCCACACGAGACGCATTTTCGCATCTCGGGTTATTTCTATTACTATGGCATTTATTACTTCACCGAATCGGTGAAACTTTTGCCAAAGGCCACGCACGCCGATTATGCACGTCGACTTGCCGCCATTCTTCTCGAGCGTCAGGAAAAGGACGGCTCATGGTGGGATTATCCGCTGTATGATTATCATCAGCCCTACGGCACTGGCTATGCCTTGATGGCTTTATCTTGGTGCCGTGACGCGATCGCGGAGTGAGGCGCTGGGATTGAACGAATCCATGAGGCGTCGGTCTGACGCTATGAAGATCGGGTAACCGGTCTTCAAGTAAGGGTGAACAGCAGTTGGCAATTTCGTGCCCGTGGCGGACAGAGCCGCCCATGACATGAAATTGTACAGCATGGCCGTCGGGGTTGGGTGCCCCGGCGGCCTCACGCTTG
>JBMTCI010000040.1:0-7381 GCA_049430745.1 Luteolibacter sp.
CCGCCGCGTTTTGATTCGCGCGGATGCCAGTCGGCATAAAACGATCCGAGATGAGCGCCGCTGTCCGAATCGTGAATTTCATAAAACGAAACCTCCGGGTGCCAGACTTCGATTTTGGTTCCTGATGCATCGGGTTCGTTGAACACCGTTTCGCGTTGGCGAATGGTGATCCCGAAAAGCCGCGAAGCGATTTCGAACATGCCAGACATCACGCCATCGACGGGGAAATAAGGACGCAGCGCTTCATCATCGAGATCGTAGTTTTCCTTGCGCTGACGCTCGGCCCAGTAGGCCGTTTCCCATGGCTCTAAGGCATCGACGGCTTCGCCGGCTTTTGCCGCCTTGTACTGTGCGAGTTGGCGGAAATCCGCATGAAAGGCCGGCACGATGCGTGCGTGGAGTTTCTCGATGAAGGCGAGCGCCGCTTCGCCCGAGCCTGCCATGCGGCGCAACAGGGTAAGATCGGCGAAATGACCATGACCGAGCAGCGTGGCTTTTTCGTGTCGCAATCCAAGAATGCGCCAGACGAGCGGCGTGTTGTCGAAATCGCCGTATGCGCCCACGCGGCTCGAGGCCTCCCAGACTTGATGGCGGATCGCGTCGTCGTGCAGGTGCTGCATGATCGGAAACATCGATGGAAACTGCAGCGTGAAGCGCCAGGCGGGTTTGTCATCCGTCGCAAGGCCTTTGGCCTTTGCGTTGGCGGCAGCCGCGACCTTGGCCGACTCGGGCAGGCCCGCGAGCTTCGACTCATTGGTGATGACGAGCTCCCACGCGTTGGTCGAATCCAACACATGCTCCGAGTATTGCTTCGTGAGCGTCGAAAGCTCCGCCTCGATCGCTGCGATGCGTTCCTTTTCGGCGGGCGGCAAATCCGCGCCCGACTGACGAAAATCGGCGAGCGTTTCCTCGACGAAGCGTTTTTTCACCGCATCGAGTTTCGCCGCCTCGGCACTTTCGCCGAAGGCCTTGAGCACTTCCCACAGTCGATCATTGAGCGGGATCGACGCGTAAAAATCCGTGACCTCCGGCAGCATTTTATTGAGCGCCTCGCGCTGCGCGGGGTTGTCGCAGACGGAATCGAGATGATTCAAACGACCCCAGCCGCGACCGAGTTCTTCCGTGGCATTTTCCAGCGCGAGAAAGGTCGATTCATAGGTCAGCGTCGCGGGATCCTGATCGCAAATCGCATCGATCGCTTGCTTGGCGAGCGATAGCGCGTGACGGATGTCGGGTTCCACCGCCTCGGGCACGAGCGTCGACCAACGGACATGGAAATCGGGAGAGAGGAATGGATGCATGGGATCGTTCAATCAGTGGAATTTTTTCAGAAAATCATCAGGTGAAATCGCTTTGATCGGCGATCGGCGGTAATCGCGCAAGTTGCGGGTAATGATCAGATCCGCGCCCCATGATTCCGCTGCCGCGACTTGCAGCGCATCTTCAAGATCGGTCATCGGCAGATCGAGCGCGCGACGCGTTTCGTTTTTTCCCACTGCGGCAACTTCGACGATTTGCATCAATGCACGCAGGAACGGGCGGGCATTCTTGAGCAGGTAGGCGCAATTGGCGATCGAATGACTCGCCACCGCGGCCTTGCCACCGGACTCAACCCACTTCAACACTGCAGCGCTCGCCTGCACATGCGGCTCACGCCCAAGAGCCACATCGAGCAAGACGTCCGTATCGATCAGCAGCTTCATCCGCGGATGTACTTCGCGCGCAGCGCTTTGCGGATCAAATCGTCCGCGCCTTTTCCTTTCCCTAACTCACGCAGACTCGCGACACCCGTCATTTTATCGACAATCCCCTGCCGCGCTTGAGCACCCTCCTCACGCAGAAGCCCTTCAATCAATCCCGAGACCGTCGTGTCCCTGCGCTTGGCGGTTTTGCGAGCTAGCGCGTGCACCTTCGGATCGATGGTGATGGTGATGCGACTTTTCATGAGTATGTACTTAGAATCAATCGTGCATACTGTCAAGCGACGGGATCCTCGGCCTGAGGCGTCACATGACCCGGCAGCGGTCGGACAAGGTTGTTCTGCAGCGGGAAGACCCGCTCGACGATGTTGGGCGCGATCTCCTGCGATTGCACATAGGCATCGCGCAGCATCTCGAGCTTGGCATCGAGATTGTCGATGTAGTGCAAGGCAAACGCCTCGGGCGTGCGCGGTAGCACAGGCGAGCCGAACTGATGCTCGCCATGGTGGCTGCCGATCAGATGGAGGAGATGCAGACGAATTTCGTCGGAGACGGGCTTGAGATCCGCCCAGGCCTTTGCGTCATCGGATTCCATCAGATCTCGCCAGAGTTTGTTGACCATTTCAATGCCAAGCGGGATGTGGCCCATCAGTTCGCCCGCGAGGGTAAAAGTCTGCGTGAATCCATGCTCAGGATAGGTGTTTTCCCACAATTTCCCGCAGTCGTGAAACAGCACACCGGCGATCATCAGATCGCGATTGAGTTCGGGATACACGCCGCAGATGGCATCGGCCGCGCGCATCATCTGCGCGACATGCTCGACCAGTCCGCCGCGACGCGCGTGGTGGTTTTTGCGGGCCGCCGCCGTGCGACGGAAGCGGTCGCCCATTTGCTCGAGGAAAACCCGACACAGCGTGTTCAGCCGCGGCTCGCCGATGCTGGCGCAGAAACTTTGAATCACCACGAAGTCCGCGTCCTGGCGACGGCGCAAATCCGCATCGCCTGCATAAAAATCATTGAGTGACGCCTCATCCGGCACATGAAATTCGAGCTCCTTGGCGTCCATGCCGTAGGAACTTTGCGTCCAGCGCGCCTCAAGCCGCAGCACCGCCGATTCCTTGAGCGACTCGGCATCCTGATAGACTGGCGAATCCGACCAAAGTTTGAACGACATTTTCCCTGTCGAGTCGGCAAAGGTCATTTCCAGATACGGTTTGCCGGTCTTGGCGACGCGTGTCGAACGGCTTTGCAATTGCGCAATGACGGCGGCCTGCACCGGAGTCGCGCCGGCGCATTCCCTGAGAGCAGCGATCGAGAGTGATGTCACGCCATGCATCATGCACCGGATGCGGATGCTGTCACGGAATCCTTTGTCGCAGCGTGCACAAATGCGCTCACTCGTGTCGCAGCGCTTCGATCGGATCCAGCGATGCCGCGCGGCGTGCGGGCATGAAACCGAAAATGATGCCGATCGCGGCGGAAAACAGAAAGGCGATCAGATTGATTTTGGGGTCAAAGATGAATGGAGCGCCGACGATTTTCGCCAAGCTGTGGCAAAGACCGTAGGCCAACAAAATTCCCGCTAGGCCACCGACCCATGAAAGTGTCACTGCCTCGACAAGGAATTGCAGCATCACATCGCGCGCCCGTGCGCCGATCGCGAGGCGGATGCCGATCTCGCGTGTTCGCTCGGTCACCGACACCAGCATCACATTCATGATACCAATGCCACCGACCAACAAACTCACCCCCGCCACGGTTCCAAGCAGCGATGTCAATGTTCGCGTGCTTGAGCTTACCGTCTCAGCGATCTGGCGGGTATCCAGCACCGAAAAATTGTTCTGCTCATTGTCGGCAAGGTTCCGCCGCTCGCGCATCAACAGCGTGAGGTCGGCGAGAATTCCCGCGCATGACAACTCGTCCACTCCCGCGATATGAATCTGGTTGATGTTTTGCGGCGGCGGCGAACCCGCCAGTCGGCGCTGCATGGTGGTGATGGGAAGAATGATGTTGTCATCGAGGTCATCGCCAAAGCCCCCCTGCCCTTTCACCGCCGTGACGCCGATCACTAAAAGCGAGGCATTACGAAGCCGCAATTTTTGACCCACCGCGGGCACCGAGCCAAAGAGTTCCTTGCGGATCGTTTCGCCGATCACGCAAACAGCCGCACCCTTGCGCAACTCATCCTTATCAAAAAAACGCCCTTCGCTGAGTTTCCATCCGGCGATGTCAAAGTACTCGGGCGTGGTGCCCTGATAATCGCTATGACGCACATTTTCCATGAACACCGCCGGTGCATTGCCCAT
Organism: Luteolibacter sp.; assembly: GCA_049430745.1. Lineage (GTDB taxonomy): Bacteria > Verrucomicrobiota > Verrucomicrobiia > Verrucomicrobiales > Akkermansiaceae > Luteolibacter. Next base: position 4,007 of record JBMTCI010000040.1, read on the forward strand.
CGCCAAGGGTGCTGCGGCACGCACACCACTGATCTGCTCGCGTACGGCTTGCACGTCGCTGAGACTGAACAGCATGGCACCCCACTGGCCCCATCCCTGCCCGGGTCGCAGGATGATCACATTGCTCCCAAGGTGCGAGATCTGCGATTTCACCATCTCGGTGGCGCCACGACCGAGGGTCACCATCGTCACCACCGCCGCGACACCGATCACCACGCCGATCACGGTCAAAAACGCGCGGGTGATGTTCCGGCGTATCTCACGCAGCGCGAGGATGAAGGCGTTGAAAAACATGGCAAATTTTCGAACTTATAACTCTTAACCAATAACCTTTACTTCACACCCGCTCATCACTCGCGATCAGCCCGTCTTTGACACGGACCACGCGTTTGGCGAATGCCGCGACATCATCCTCGTGTGTGACCATGATGATGGAGATTCCGCGGTCGTGATTGAGTTTGAATAAAAGATCCATGATTTCTACAGTCGTTTTCGAGTCGAGGTTGCCGGTGGGTTCGTCGGCAAAGAGGGTTTCGGGAGCGGTGACAATGGCCCGCGCGATGGCCACGCGTTGCTGCTGACCGCCGGAGAGTTCGGCGGGCGCGTTTTTCTCCTTGTTGCCCATGCCGACACTAGCCAAGGCCTCGCGCGCCATGTCGCGTCGCTGTTTGGCGGGTATGCCTCGGTACAGCAAAGGCAGTTCAACATTTTCCAAAGCCGAGGTTCGCGCCAGAAGATTGAAACCTTGAAAGACGAAACCCAAGGCATGACGACGAATCAATGAACGCTGATCCTTGCTGAGCGAATCGATCGCGATGCCATTGAATTGGTAGCTTCCTGATGTGGATCGATCCAGGCAGCCGAGCAGGTTCATCAAAGTCGACTTGCCAGAGCCGCTCGGACCCATGATCGCCACGAACTCGCCTCGATCGATGCGCAGATCCACGCCGCGCAACGCATGAAACACGGCATCACCGCGACCATAGGTCTTGGTAATTTCGCGCAGATCGATGAGGGGCGCCTCATTCATGATTCGGTTGGCAGTGAGGCGCTGACAATGACCTCCAAACCTTCGCCAAGCCCCTCCCCTTTTACCTCCGTGATGCGACCATCGGTGATGCCAACCGTCACGGGGCACTCAACCGGCTCGCCATCGCGCAAGAACCAAACGCGGGTGGACTTCGCGCGTTCGGTAGGTTTTTGAATCATCGGACTTTGACTCCAGCGACGACCACCGCCGGGCGACAAGGTTTGCACGAGCGTGCGCTTGGGTGCTTTGTTTTTAAGAAAATCCAACACCGATTGCGGATCGAAGCGCAGCGCGGCATTCGGCACATGAAGCACCTGCGTGGCGCGCGCGACGGAAATGTCGGCGGTCGCGGTCATGCCCGGGCGCAGGCTTAGGTCGGCATTATCGACGCCCAACTCGACATTGTAAGTCACGACATTGTTGGTGATGACCGATCCGTAGGCAACCCGTTGAACGGTCGCTTGATAAGTGCGTGTGGGCCAGGCATCGACGGTGAACGTTGCTTGTTGACCGGATGCGACGCGGCCGATGTCGGATTCTGCCACTGCGACGACCAGATCCATTTTTCGAAGATCCTCGGCGATCACAAAAAGCACCGGCGCGGTGAAGGATGCCGCGACTGTTTGACCGACCTCCACCGTGCGCGAAAGCACGATGCCATCGACTGGCGAGCGGATGATACTTTTGGCGAGGTCGCGCTCGATGGCTCGCAAACTTGCCTGCGCTTCATTCACCGACGCCTTGGCACTTTCGAGTTCGGCCTTCGCGCGATCGACCGCCGCTTGTGCGGTATCAAGCTGCGCTTTGGACGGCGTCTTGCCATCACTTAGCCGCAAAAGATCCTCGTATCGCGCAAGCGCCGCCGTGTTTTCAGTGAGCGTCGCCATGGCCAGCGTGACGCGCGCTTCGGCCGAGAGCAAAATCGCGCGATTGCGTTCGGTTTGCTGAGTCAACTTCGCCGTATCGAGCTGCGCGATGGGCTGATCTTTTTTCACCACATCGTTGATGTCGACCAGCACCTCGGAGACGGTTCCCGAAAGCTCGCTGCCGATGGTGACTTGGTTCGTCGGCGTGAGATTGCCGGTCGCCGTCACCACCAGATCGATGTCGCCGCGCTCGATCTTTTCGGTTTTGAAAACCGGTTCGTTGGCATGATCACCCTTGCGGACAAAATTCCAAACAAGCAAAAGGCATGCGACCAGCGCCGACATGGGCAGCCAGATTTTCAAAATCGGATGCAATGGCCTAGCGCTGCGGATGATCTCCGGCAGTTTGTTGTTTGATGGGTCCGCTTGCATGAGTTGAAAAATCGTTGGGCTCATCGCGGCGTTATGACCACCCGCCACCCAGTGCCTTGTAGAGGTCGATGTAAGCTCGGATGTGATCAGCACGCGAGGCAAGAAGATTGTCCTCGATGCCAAGCAGCGTGCGTTGTGCGTCGAGCACGGTGATGAGGTCGGTGACACCTGCCTCGTAGCGTTGCTGGGCGAGGGTCGCCGCTTCACGCGCGGATGCCACGGCTTTTTCCAAAGTCGTCAATCTTTCACCCGACCTGCGACAGGCGATGAGCGAGTCCTCGACCTCCGATAATGCAGTGAGCACCGATGCGCGGTAATCCTGCAACGCGCGATCCAGAGCCGCACCGCGCGCCTCGATGTCGGCACGGATGCGACCCGCGTCGAAGATCGGCCCTGCGACACCCACGATGAGATCGGCTGCGGTTTTTTCAGGGCGAAAAATTTTCTCCACCGCGAGAGAATTGATGCCGAGCGTGCCGCTCAAATTGAGCGAGGGATATCGCCGTGCTTTTGAGGCATCGAGTTCGGCGACCGCGGCGGAAACTTTCCAGCCCGACTCGCGCACATCCGGTCGCTGGCGTATCGTGTCGGCCGGGATGCCGATGGCAAGGTCACGCGCCGGGATGGGAATGCGCGCGCGGTTGCCCGAAAGCGCCTCGTCCAATGCGCCCGGTTCGCGCCCGCAGAGCAAGGCAAGTTGGTTGCGACGTTGTGCGATGGACTGCTTGAGTGTCGGAATCGCAGCCCGCGCCTGCTCGAGACTTGCGTTTGCCTGATCCGACTCCAGCGAATCCGCCTCGCCCGCCTGCTGTCGCCACGACGCAAGTCGCGCAGTTTCTTCGCGGCTCACCACGATGTTGTTCAGCACAGACAATCGTTCCTCATCAATGCGCAAGCGTGTGTAAGCGATCGCAATTTCCGCCGCGAGCGATGCCTGTACCGAGCGGAGATTTTCCTCCGTTGCAGCAAAGTTGGCGGCGGCGGATTTCGCGAGCATGCGATTTTTTCCAAACCAATCGACTTCCCATGTCGCCTCAAGCGCGGCGC
>JBMTCI010000041.1:0-7366 GCA_049430745.1 Luteolibacter sp.
GCCTCAAAGGCAGTCAACATGGCAAGGCCGCAGTCTCGGACATTCACGGAAATTTCATCGTCAACCAAGGCGGTGCCAGCGCGAGCGATTTGCTGCAACTCATCGACTCGATCCGCGCCACCGCGCGTCACGAACGCGGCATCGAACTTGAAACCGAAGTCAAAATCATTGGCGAAGACGAAGCGCAGTTTTAAATCAAAATTTCATCAATAATCATGAGTTTGGAGTCGATCAAAATTGCCGTGCTGATGGGTGGTCCGGGTTCTGAGCGCCAGGTCTCACTCGCCTCGGGCGCGGCGGTGCTGAAAGCTCTGCGCGAGCGCGGCTTGAATGCAGTGCCAGTCGATGTGACCACGACTACGATCGACCTTCCGGCGGGCACTGGCTTGGCGTTCAATGTGATTCACGGGACCTTCGGCGAAGATGGTCGCTTGCAGGAAACGCTCGAGGCAATGGGCGTTCCCTACACGGGTGCGGGTGTGAAAAGCAGTCGCACGGCCTTCGACAAAAACCTCGCGAAGGCCGCATTCATTGCCGCAGGTGTGCCAACGCCGCGCTCGGAAATCATCGATGTTTCCCAAGGCCCTTGCTTGCCGTCGTTTCCCGCGCCATTTGTCGTCAAGCCCCCACGCGAAGGCTCTAGCGTCGGCGTCAACATCGTGCGTTCGCAGGATCAGGCCGCGAAGGCGATGGCCGATGCGGCGAAGTATGGCAGCGACATCCTGGTCGAGGAATTTGTCGATGGCATGGAGCTCACGGTGGGCATCGTTGATGATCAAGCTCTGCCAGTCGTGCACATCATTCCGCCCGAAGGGGTCTACGACATGGCCAGCAAGTACCCATGGCTTTCCGGCGCAAAAGGCAGTCAGTACATCTGCCCTGCGGATCTCGACGAGGCCACCACGCGCGCGGTGCAGGAGGCCGCACTTGCCGCGCATCGCTCGCTTGGAGTGGAAATTTACTCGCGGGTCGATGTTTTGCTCGATGCCAACAAGCGTCCCTTTGTGCTTGAGGCCAACACGATTCCGGGCATGACCGAAACCAGCCTGCTGCCAAAGGCCGCGGCCGCAGTTGGTATTTCCTTTGGTGATCTTTGCGCCCGCATTGCCGAACTTTCACTCGCCATGAGATCATAGTCCGCACCGACTGAAAAAAATCCACTGTCGCCATGAAAAAGAAAAGCACCGCAAGCCGCCGCCACTCGCGACAAAATGTGTTGCAGGTGCGCGTGATGACGCCGCGCATCGCATGGCTCAGGTTTCTCGGGTTTTTTGGCAGCCTCACCAAGCTGGCCTGCGTGCTTGCCATACTCGCGGCCCTCGGTTGGGCGGTTTGGCGGGGGATGCAGGTTGCCTTTTATCGCAACCCCGATTTTCGCCTGCAGGTGATCGACCTGAATGCCAATCCGGTGATCGACGAAATCCGCCTCGCCTCGGTGATCGGCCTCGATTTGGCATCAAACCCGAGCTTGTTTGACATCAATGTCGAGCAAGCCACCGAGCAACTCAAGGCCTTGCCGGAAATCGTCGATGTCACGCTCGAGCGACACCTGCCCGACACGCTCACGGTGCGCGTCACGCCGCGCGTGCCCAAGGCATGGATCCGCTGCGAGGAATCGGGCATCACCGAGGTACGCGAAACTGGCGGGCTTTTGGTCGATCAGGATGGCGTTGCATATCATTGCCCCGAGAGTCAGATCGAATCGACGCGCTTGTTGCCGGTGATCAATTTGCCTGCCTCTGAAGATGTGACAATGATCTCCGGGAAACGCATTGATCAGCCAGAGTTGAATTGCGCGCTGGCATTGATCAAAGCCATTTGCGCGGTCGATGCCGATGGCATGCGGTGGATTGATTCGATTCGTCAGGCAAACATGTGGTCGCTCGAGTTGGTGACGCGCGATGGCACTATCGCGACTTTCGGTCTCGGCGATCATCAACGCCAGATCGAGAACCTGCGTGCGGCGCTTGCCCATGCCGGCAGTCGTGGCTATGTGATTGATACGATCAACCTCATTCCCAAGTACAACACCCCCATCACCATTCGCAGCGAAATCAAACCGCCAAAAGCCATTCCGGTCGTGATTGACGAAACCGCGGCCATGGATCGTGCGGATGAAAAAAAATCCACTGCCGCCGCGACCCGCAACTGAACCATTCATTCGCCCGCACCCCCATGGCTCGACGCAGCAAAATTCATGTCGGAATCGAAATCGGAACCAGCAAGACCTGCTTGGTGGTTGGCGAGGTGAAGCCCGACAGCGCGATCAAGATTCTTGGCATTGGAGAAACGAAAAGCGCGGGTGTGCGCAAAGGGGAAATTTTCGATTATGCTCAGGTCCGTGCGTGTCTGCGTGATGCGCTTGCCAAAGCCGAGGATGCCGCCGATGTCGAAATCGGCAGTGTTTATTTGGCAGTCACCGGCTCCCACATCCAAGGCGTGAATCATCGTGGCACTTACCGATTGCCCGATGGCGAACCGGTGGTCGGTCCCGAGCATGTCGAGGAGGCTCGTACCATTGCTCGCGAGGTCCAAATACCCTCCGACCATGTGTACATTCATCCGATCATTCGCAATTACTGGCTCGATGGATTGGAGCACTCGACCTCGCCGGTTGGGCTTTTTGGAAAAACGGTCGAGGCCGATTTCCATGTGGTCCACGGCATCGGCACGCGCGTTCAGAATAGCATCAAGCTCGTGAGGGAAATGCCGCTCGAGGTGGATGACATCGTTTTTTCGCCAATCGCCACCGCGCAGATGGCGCTCAACCGCGAGCATCGCGAGAAGGGCGCACTGGTCATCGACATCGGCGGCGGCACGACTGATTACGCGCTTTACCTTGGTGGTGCGATCACGGCATCGGGTTGCATTCCCGTGGGTGGCGATCATGTGACCAACGACATCCACCTCGTAACAAACTTACCGTTTTCGAAAGCCGAGCAACTCAAGATTCACGAAGGCGATGCCTCGGGCGATCCTGCGAAATCAGTCGGCACGGCCCGTCTTCACGACGATCGTGGATTTGCCGAAGTCGAGGTCAGCCGCGCCGTGCTCAACGAAACGATCCGCCAACGCTTGGAAGAAACTTTGCGTCTCGTGTTGCGTCAGTTGCCCGAAGGTTCGGTCGACGCGATTGGCGCGGGGGTCTTTCTCACTGGTGGCACGAGCCTCATGCGTGGATTCGACGAACTGGCTTATCAGATTTTCGGACGCGACATTTACCGACCCGAGCCACCGGAGATCAGCGGCATTCAGGCAAGCTTCCGCGACCCGCGCTACGCCACCGCGATCGGCCTCATTCGCTATGCGTTGATCGTTGAAGCCGAGCGCGTGTCACCGCCCGGATTTTTTGGTCGCATCGCACGAATGTTCTGGCCCTTCGGAAATTGAGAAAATTTTTCCACATCACACGAACCTTTCCACCCACCAAGCCATGACCTCACACGCCCGAGCGAAGCGCGCCATCATTGATCCCGCATCCGTGAAAATCATCGGCATCGGCGGAGCAGGTGCCAGTTTTTTGGAGCAACTCGCGCTGGATGGACTCGACTCGGCCGGACTGCTTTTGCTCAGCGCTGATGCTCGCGTGATCGGAGCTTGTGTCGCACCGGAGAAAATTCAGTTGGGAGAAAAATTGCTCAAAGGACTCGGCGCGGGAGGGGATTCGGAGCTCGGGAAAAATGCTGTGCTTGAGGTCGAGTCGTCATTGCGTCGCAGTCTCGAGGGACAAAAGGTGGTCATCATATGCGTCGGCCTCGGTGGTGGCACGGGGTCGGGCGCTGCGCCCATCGTCGCGCGCATCGCTCGCGAATCAGGTGCCATGGTGGCGGTCATTGCCACCACGCCATTTGCCTTTGAAGGGAAGCGCCGTAGTGAGCAAGCCGACGAAGCTCTTTCGCAACTTTCCGCCCACGCCAACGCGCTCATCACCTTCGACAACAACCGCATGGGCGAAACCGTGCTTGCCAAGCAAGGTGCTCACGATGCGTTTGCGGCCACCGACCAATTGATCGGCGAGTCGATCCGTGCGATCACACGCATCGTCACACGCCCGGGACTCATCCACCTGGGTCTCGATGATTTGATCAGCGCCCTCGGCGACGCAGGATCGCCCTGCATTTTTGGTTCGGGTCTTGCGGAAGGGAAGGATCGCTCCAGCACCGCTTTGCGCCGGGCCCTTGCGAGTCCGCTACTCGGTCAGGACTCCTCTCTCAAAGAGGCTCAAACCGTGCTTGTTTATGCCTGCGGCGGTGAGGATCTCACCCTGATGGAAATCGAAATCGTGATGCAGGGGGTGCAAAAAGTCCTGCACGAGGATGTTCACTTGATTTTCGGTGCGGCGATCGATCCCTCGCTAGGTTCTTCGCTCACAGTGACCCTTCTCAGTTCTTTGCCGAATGGCGCGGCAACTAGGCTTGCCCCCAAAGCATCGGTTGTTGTGGCCCCTCCCACACCGACTCCGACCAAAACGGAGGAGCCCGAAATGGCCATGCCCGCTGAGCTTGAACCTGCTCCCGCGCCGCCCGAGCCGACGATGCCTGAGGCAAGTCCCGTCGAATCTGACCTTTTTTCCGAAGATCAGCAACCCCTCGCGCTGTTTGCGAGACCCGATAAATCCGAATTTTCTGGTGAAAATTCGGCCGATGAGCAGGCACAGGAAGCTCCAAGCGACCCAGTGCCGACAAAATCCCGGAAAAAATCCACCGACCAAGCCGCCCATGCGCAGCGGGTCAAGCTGAGCGTCAAGGCCGCGGGTACTCAGAGCGAACTCTCGCTGGATTCGGTGCCGCGCGGCCGTTTTGAGGGCGAAAATCCCAATGTCTTCGAGGGCGAGGACCTCGACCTTCCTCCTTTCCTGAGAAAGAAAAAATAGTGGCTTTGGCCTGCCTTGGTGGGTCGCCCTATAAGGCAAATCCTTCACTTTCAAGAACTTAGGGCGCATTTGCTTAAGATGCCTGAAATATTGGGCTTTTCTAACCGTTTGGAGTGCATTTTTCCCCTTGAAAAGGCCAAAATTTTTTATCAATTTCTTACACCTAAAGTCCGTCGAAGACATAGGCATAAAGAGTCGCCGCAAAAGCGCTCGCGTACCTAGTCATCATTGACTTCAAGCTGTTCAAAAAATTCCTCACAAGTTCGCAATGAAATCCAAGAATCATAGCATGCTAAAGTATGCGATGAATCGCATCGGAATTCCTCTCGTGTTGGCATTCACGATGACCGCTGCCGCGACGGTCGATGCTGCGACGGTCACCTACACGATGCAGACTGGAAACTTCAACAGTTTGCAAACTCAGAACAACAACAACGCACCCTACGCGGGCACTTACAACAACGGCGGTACGGAACTCGCGCAGTATGCCAACGGAGGATGGTTTGGAACCACTCCTGGAGCAGCAGCATTCCAAACCTTCACCACGACGGGCAATGGCAGTACCGGTTCGGCTCGTGCTTTGCAAGTGGGCGACACTTTCACCATCACTGGCTATACCAGCGCCAATCCGAGTTCAGGCGGATACCTTGGCATTTCTTTCCGCGATAGCACGACCTACACAAATTTCTCATCGGCAACCGACGGATCAACTGAGGCCCGCTTCCAACTTGATAACAGCGGCGGATGGAAAGTTTATAACTCCGGTAGCGCAATTGATTCATCGCTGGGCTCAAACGCAGACCGCACCTTCACCATCAAAATCACGTCATCCACGACCTTTGATGCGACCATAGGTGGGACCACTTACTACAACCTCGGCATGGCCGCGAGTGGTGGCACCATCGACAGCTTTGCCATCTACACGCTTGGCGATAGCAACCAGAATTCATTCTGGAAAAACGCATCGCTTTCCGACTCAGGCACGGTCGAGCTTGGATATGCGGCTGCTAACGGCACCACTGTCACTCCCGGTCTCGTCTCAGACGGTCTGGCGGCGGACAGCACCAGCACCGCTCGCTCCAACGCGGTTAATATCGGTGGTGATGCTGGCTCCCAGGTGATCCTCAATCAAAACAACACCTACACGGGCGCCACCACGATCAACGCCAATGCGACGGCCGAAGCTCAACACGCGAACGCTCTCGGCACCACTGCTGCCGGCACCACCGTGACGAACAACGGGGCTCTCAAACTTTACAACGCCACTGGCATCAGCTTCGCCTCGGAGGCACTCACCTTGAACGGCCTTGGTGTCAGTGGGGCTAATGGCGCTCTTCGCAGCGTTGGCGGCAACAACACTTGGAACGGCAACATCACACTCGCATCCAGCAGTCGCATCAATGCCGATACCACCGGTGGTGCGGGCTCACTCACGATCGCTGGTACGGTGTCGGGCTCAAGCAATGTGCTGTTCCTTGGTGCCAATGGTGCCAACATTTCGGTCAGCGGAGCCATCAGCGGTGCGGGTGCCACTCAAGACGGCACCACGACCTCGCTCTTCAAGGACGGTGCCAACACGCTCACTCTTTCAGGCAACAACACCTACACGGGTGATACTCGCGTCAATGCCGGCACGCTCACCGTGGCATCGGGTGGAAATCTCGGCAATGGCACATCCGATGTTTTCATTTCCAGCGGTGCGACGCTGAACATCAACACCAGCACCACGGTCGCTTCGGTTCAGGAAACCGGCAATCTAAACGGCGGTGTCATCGCAATCGGCAGCGGCGCCACACTCTCGGTGAACGGTGCCAACAAAGGCACTTTGTATCAAAACTCAATCTCGGGCTCGGGTGGGCTTACGGTCAATGGCTCCGGCAACACCTCGCTCAGCCTTTACGGCACCCAATCATACTCGGGAGCCACCACGGTATCCGGAGCCAAGCTGAGCACGGGCGTGGCTCTCGCCACTTCGGGGCTGACCATCAACGGTGGTACCTTTGAAACGACTGCTGCCAACATTCTCGGCAACTCCGCCAGCGTGAGCCTCTCGAGCGGCACCTACTCGCTCGGTGGCAATGACACGATCGGTTCGCTCACGATGTCAGGTGGCAGCCTCAGTGGCACCTCCACGCTTACAGCATCCACTTACGCCCTCAACGGCGGCACCGTGGGAGCAAACCTGGGTGCAGGCTCCCTTAGCGTTGGTGGCAGCACCATCCTAAACGGCACCTCGGCCGCAAGCAGCGTCAGCCTCACCGCCGGAACGCTCACCTTGGGCGGCAACAACCGCCTTTCCACGAGCGCATCCGTGAGCCTTGGTGCAGGCACGACACTTGGCCTTGGAGCCAATAGCCAACAACTGGCCGCGCTCACTGGCAGCGGTGCCGTGACCACCACCAGTTCGGGTAGCCTCAATCTCAACATCGCCAGCGGTTCGAACACCTTTGGTGGTGCCATCAGCGGTGGGGGCGGACTTACCAAGTCCGGCAA
>JBMTCI010000042.1:0-7354 GCA_049430745.1 Luteolibacter sp.
GACTTCATCCGCAAAATGACACCTGCCAAAGAACTGCGGCGAATCTCGGGATCAGTGAACTCCGCCCGCTCCTCAAGCTCGGTCTCTTCATACAACCTCACGCACACCCCATCACGCACGCGACCGCAGCGACCTTTTCTCTGACGCGCACTCGCGCGACTCACTGGCTCGATCAGCAAGCGCTGCACACCCTTGCCCGGGCTCCATCGACTCACCCGCGCCACCCCAGAATCAATCACACAAACAATCCGTGGAATCGTCAGTGAGGTCTCCGCCACATTCGTCGCAAGGATCAGTCGACGCAAACGCCCCGGATGAAACACCCGTTGCTGATCCGCCAAGCCCAACCTTGCAAACAAGGGCAGCACTTCGGTGTCGCGAAATTTCCTGCCCTCCAACACATCCGCGCACTCGCGGATTTCGCGCTCGCCCGGCAAAAAAACCAACACATCCCCACGCGGATCCACCCCACCCAACCACTCCACCGCTCGCGCAACATGCTGCGGCATCTCTTCGTCATCGGCGGGTGGCAGGAAAAATTCCGTTACGGGAAACATCCGTCCAGGTGCTTCAATCACAGGCGCGGCCACACCACCGATCGTGAAAAATTCCGCAAAGGATCCGGCATCAAGCGTTGCCGACGAAATGACGACTTTCAAATCATCGCGCGTGAGCAAAAGGTTTTTCAGATAACCCAAAAGGAAATCGATGTTGAGTGATCGCTCGTGCGCCTCGTCGAGAATCAAGGCACCATACTGACGCAACTGAGGATCTCCCTGCGTCTCGGCAAGCAGGATGCCATCGGTCATGAACTTGATCCGCGTTTCCTTGCACAGCTTCTCATCAAAGCGCACCTGATACCCCACCATTTCACCAAGGGGCACTTTCAATTCTTCCGCCACGCGTTGTGCGACACTCACCGCGGCGATCCTCCGCGGCTGAGTGCACCCGACGCGACCGCCCTCAGGCCCCAAGGCCTCGGCCACCATCTTTGGCAGCTGCGTGGTCTTGCCCGACCCGGTGTCGCTCACGACCACCACCACGCGATGCTCGCGCAAGGCCGCAAGGATCTCCTCCCGGTGCGCGACCACCGGCAGTTCCTGCGGATAATTCCATGAGCCTTCCATGCGCGTCGGGCGTCATTCCTATCCCAGCCGCTTCTGCGTCCAATGCGAAAAAATGGAACTTTCAAATCCATGTGGACGACCCCGTGCCGATCCGCTTGAATCGTCATCATCGCAACATGGACACCCTCGCTGACCTTTTGGAAAAAAACCGCAACTGGGCCTCATCCGTCAAAGCCGAAGATCCCTCGTTCTTTTCCGAACTCGCCAACCAACAAAGCCCGAAATACCTCTGGATCGGCTGCTCGGACAGTCGCGTGCCCGCCAATCAGATCACCGGACTCGCACCCGGCGAGGTCTTCGTTCATCGCAATGTTGCCAATGTCGTCGCAGAAACTGATTTCAACCTCCTCGCCGTCCTGCAATACGCGGTCGATGTCCTCAAGGTCCGCCATGTGATCGTTTGCGGTCACTACGGTTGCGGTGGCGTGATCGCCGCCCTTGAAAACTTCCGCCACGGCATCATCGACAACTGGCTCTCCGGCATTCGCAGCCTCCACCGCGCCCATCGCAAGGAACTCGATGCCCTCCCACCCCAAGCCGCGGCCGACCGCCTTTGCGAACTCAATGTGCTCGCCCAAGCCCGTCATGTCGCACGCACGACCATCATCGAAGACGCTTGGGAACGCGGTCAGCAAATCTCCATCCACAGTTGGATCTACCGCCTCGACAACGGCATCATCAAACCCCTCGCCCCACACATCGGCAAAAAACTCAACGACTGGCACGCTCAGCTCGATTGAGGTGGAGGAAAAGTTTCAAGATTCAAGTGTTCAGTTTCAAGAGTGCGACAGTAGCAGTCACTGCATCTTATCTTTCACCAAAATTCCTCCCTTGCCATTGCCTCGATCCGTGGCAGATTGCTCTCGACCCTGCGTCAGGGGGCGTCCCGGCTTCGACGGGATGTTCGATGCGCTGGTTGCATGTGGAGGTTGATCGGCTGGCCTCCTTAAAAGCCGCTCAAACAAAATAAATGCAGACTCTAACGAGCTCGCACTGGCTGCTTAATTGACGGCCACGTCAGAACCCCGACGCCTTCTGAGGGGGATGGCGACACTTAGAAGGCTGGGCAAAAAGCCGGGGCACCGGGTTTGAGCCGAGATCCAACAGGTTCCTAGGAAAGGCAACGCCGCAAGCGGGCCCAGCCTCTCCGAAACTCCAGACCGCCTGCTAAACATGTAGATACCATCGCTGAAGGCATCTCGGACAGGGGTTCGACTCCCCTCGCCTCCACCAACTTTTCAAAAATCAAAAAACTGCTGTCTTGCAGCGGTTTTCCGTCTGGTGGTCCCGACAGGAATCGAACCTGTACCTACGGCTTCGGAGGCCATCGTCCTATCCATTGGACCACGGGACCATTGACGCGCTGCGACAAAGCAAAGCTTTAGGCGCGGGCTGCGGGCTTGGCAAGGTCAAGCAAGCCGCCGAAAAAATTCACGCAACTCAAGGCGTCTCGGCCATGTCCTCGCCGCCGTAAAAACTTTTGATGTAGCCGTACTCGACCAAGGTGTCCTGCCACGGCGCGATGATCGCAGGATCCTTGAAAATGCGATTGGCAATGGCGAGCCACTCCTCGGCCTTGACCATGTTGTCCGCCTCATATTCCAGCGCCGCCTTGGCATAGTAGTAAAATGGCGAGTCATCGAGGAAATCATACTTCTCTGCGAGGATCTGCACTTCTTGCTTCTTGCCCAACTTGTTTTTGCAAAGCAGCACCTTGAATTCGATCAAGCGACTCAAGGCAATGCTGTTTGGCGGGAGCTCCTTGAGCACCTGCTCAAAGACATCAACGGCTTTCTGCCATTCATCGGTCACGAAATAGACCTCGCCGATATTGAAGCGGATGCTCGGATTGTTTTGCGAGAGTTTGAGAGCTTCGTTGAAGTCCGCCAGTGCCTTGTCGAAGGCCCGCATTTCCACAAAGCAACTTCCGCGCAGATTGTAAATCTCAGCGCTGTCCTTGAAAATCGCCTCGGCCATTTGCAGTTGATCGAGCGTTTCGAAAATGCGCTTCTGCTGGAAGAGGCGGTTGGCTTCGCCGATGCATTTGATGAATTCCTTGCGCCGCTCTTCGGCGAGATTGAGGAAGGCTTTTTGGTTCGGCGTCAATTCGAGCGGCTTGGCTTGATCATTTTGCCCCGCGGATCCCTGGGCGGGCTGGCTGGCAGCGTTGGACTCCACGGCCGCGAGGGGCGCGACGGCGGCAAAGAGACTGATCAAAGAAAGAAGCGATGGTTTCATGAGGGTCGGAAACGCCAAACTAGCGGGCCTGGGGCCTCACTGCAAGCCAGAGCTTCGATTTCATGGTGAATTTCAAAGGCTTGTCCCTCATGGAAAATTTCCCCTTGATCAATTTGCCGCACAATGCTTTGTTCCCTCGAACACTGTTCAAAATCATGCATGCCAACCTCACCCGCCGCCAAAACGATATTTTGGAATACCTCAAAATGTCCCAGCGCCGCAGTGGCCTAATGCCCTCCACCCGAGAAATTCAGCACTACTTCGGTTTCGCCAGCCAAACGGCCGCCATGAGCCACCTGCGCGCCCTCGAGCGCAAGGGCGTGATCCAGCGTCTGCCCGGCAAGGCCCGCGCGGTGATCTTTCCCGATGAGCTCGATCGCGGCGAAATCTTGGACATTCCCGTTTATGGAAACATCGCGGCCGGCATGGCCCAGGATGTGACACCTGAGCGCGAAGGCTCGATCAGCATCGATGCCACCGCTCTGGGCATCCGCCACAGCGCAAAAACTTTTGCCCTCAAGGTCCGCGGCGACTCGATGATCGATGCTCACATCTGCCACGGCGACACGGTCATTCTCGAGCAACGCGAGCCCCGCAAGGGCGACATCGTCGCGGCTCTCATCGATGGCGAGACCACGCTCAAGCGCTATCTCGTCGAGAAAGGTCGACCCTTCCTTCGCGCAGAAAACGCGGATTATCCGGATCTCATTCCCGCCAGCGAGCTCATCATCCAAGGCGTGCTCGTTGCCCTCATGCGCAACGCCGCGTAAATTTTTTCCGACCCGAGCCAAGCCATGGCCCTGCCCATTGTTGAGCAGGCTCAAGTGCGCGCTGATACCTTGGAGTGATTTTTGATGTAGTACGAAGGACTCTTTTGCTTGCAAATTTGGTGGAGTTTCCTTCATTTTTCGGGCGTGACCACATGATTTCCTTTTCATGCGAGCCACCTTTCAATAACTTTTAGCAATACATTGTTTTTGGGTCGTTCATGCACAAACTGCCTAACGGATCATCTGTCATTCGGTTTCGCCTCGCAGCCCTACTGGTCTGTGTTAAAAAATTGCTGATCTTTTTGAACCTTGCGATCTACGGCTACGCTTTTGCGACTCACAGCCGAGAGCTTGTCACCACCGGGCTTTTTCTCACTGCGTTCATCTTCTTATTATATCTGGTCCGACTCCTCTTAGCCCCGAGTTGCCAATGCCCGCTGTGCAGGGTGTCCGTGCTTTCGCAAAATATTTGCTCTAAAAGCAACAGAGCGCGAAATCTGTTAGGCAGCTATCGTCTGCGGGTCGCCCTGCAAATCCTCTTCAAAAATTACTTTCGTTGCCCGTATTGCAACGAGCCGACCGAACTCAAGCCGCGACGCTGAGTTTTCGGTCGTTTGTCGCGAAGGATTGACAGCCCGAGAGCAATGGTTTGTCGTCCGCGGCATGCGTTTAGCCTCGCATTTCCAATCCGCCGCCACCGCCTGTGTGGCCGCATTCGCCATCACCCTCACCGCTCACGCCGACGATACCATGATCGAAACTCCACCCGATGTGAAAGCCGCCCCAGCCGATGCCCAAAAAACCGCCTCTGGCCTCTGCTCCAAAGTCCTCGAAAAAGGCAAGGGCAGCACCCATCCCGGACCCGCCGACACGGTGACCGTCCATTATTCGGGCTGGACCACCGATGGAAAACTTTTCGACAGCTCGGTGAGGCGCGGTCAACCCGCAAGCTTTCCGCTCAATGGTGTGATCAAGGGCTGGACCGAGGGACTGCAGCTGATGGTCGAGGGTGAGAAACGCCGATTCTGGATCCCTGCCGATCTTGCTTACGGCGAGAACCCCGGTGGCGGTCGTCCCGGCGGTCTTCTTGTGTTCGATGTCGAGCTTCTGGGCATCAAGCCCGCCCCCAAACCACCCGTCACTCCTGATGATGTGGCCGCCGCTCCCGAATCCGCCGAGAAGACCGCTTCGGGCATTGCATCGCGCGTTTTGGAAAAAGGCAAAGGCACCACTCATCCCAAAGCCACTGATCAAGTCGAGGTCCACTACTCGGGCTGGACCACCGACGGCAAACTCTTCGATAGCTCGGTCATGCGCGGCGAGACGATTGTCTTTCCGCTCAACCGCGTGATCCCCGGATGGACCGAAGGCGTTCAATTGATGGTCGAAGGCGAAAAGCGTCGTCTCTGGATTCCTGCCAAACTGGCCTACGGTGAAAATCCGCCGCCAGGCGCGCCCGCCGGCACGC
Source organism: Luteolibacter sp. (assembly GCA_049430745.1). Classification (GTDB taxonomy): domain Bacteria; phylum Verrucomicrobiota; class Verrucomicrobiia; order Verrucomicrobiales; family Akkermansiaceae; genus Luteolibacter. Next base: position 5,604 of record JBMTCI010000042.1, read on the forward strand.
TCGTGTTCGATGTCGAACTCATTCGCATCGTAAAATGATCGGCCTTCGGCTCATCACCGTTTCGCTTGCATTCACGCTTGCTCACGCAGCTTGCGCTCCTAGTCCGCAGACGCGCGATGGTCATCAGCCAAAGGCGGTTGAAAATTCATCCGCCAAACCGAAGCCGAAAAAACCCGTTCGCATGAATGGACGCGGAGAAGTTTCATCGATTTCACTTGATGAAATGTTCGCGCTGCAAAGTTCGGGCAACGCATTGATTTTCGATGCGCGTCCCGGCTATCTGTTTCACCTTGGCCACATCCCCGGCGCGGAAAGTTTGCCCAAGTCCAATTGCGAAAATGCGATCGATGAAATGGACGAGCGCCTCAAGGCCACGGTCGCCTCAGGCAAAACGATCGTGGTCTACTGCTCGGGCCTGATGTGCCCCGATGCGCGCGCGGTCGCCTATCACATTTCCGGCTATGGCCATCCAGCCAAAATTTTTTCCGGCGGCTACAACGCATGGAAAAGTGCCGGACTTCCCACCGATTGATCACACCACACCCCAATACACCATGACCTCATTCAGCAATGTCACCGTCGACAGCAAGGCCAACATCTACTTCGATGGCCGCGTCGTTTCCCACACCGTCCACTTCGAAGATGGATCGCGCAAAACCCTTGGACTGATTTATCCCGGTAAATATCACTTTGGCACCGCCGCTCCCGAGCGCATGGAAATCATCGCCGGTGATTGCGAGGTCGTTCTCGATGGCTCTGACAAGACACTCGCAATTGAAGCGGGCTCCTCATTCGATGTTGCCGGCAACAGCGGCTTCACGATCACCGTGAAGGACGGCATCTGCGAATACATCTGCTCGTTCCTTAAAGACTGATGTCACGCACATCCGCGGTGCTGAAGCTTGCAAGCGCGGCTGTCGCGGCAGCCTTGCTCGCCTCATGCAGCCTGCGTCTGCCCACCCAAAAAATCCCCACTGCCAAGGCTCCCGACCGCTGCAACGTCAACACGTCGCAGCCCAAGGAACCCCATGTGCTGATGTGGATGGTCGCCGATGATTGGCATACGGGACTTGTTTTCCCATACAATTGGCTCCTCGAGTCGGGTTTCATTCCGCCGAAAAATTTCGGTCATCCGCAATTCGTCACGATGAGCTGGGGCAACACCGATGCCTACTCTCCAGAAGGCATTGGTCCTCCTTGGAATTTGTTGCGCGTGGTTCTCACTCCTACCCCTGCGGTGATGGAGCTGATCCCAACCAATTGGAATGTCACGGAGGTGATGCCGCACCAACGTATTTGGCGCAAACTCGCCCCGCGCGACAAAGGTCCTGCCCTTGCTGACTTTTTGAACAAATGCTCGGTCACCGATCAAGAGGGTCGACCCATCGTCGTGCGTCCCTCCAGCTGGGGCAAAGGCGTTCAACTCAAGTCCGCTCACCGCTACTTCATCCCGCGCGTCTGCAATGTCTGGACCGCTCAAGCGCTTGAGTGCCTCGGCTGTGAGATCAATCCGATGCTCGGTCTCACCGCCAACGGACTTATCCGCCAGGTGGAAAATCATCCCAATCACTTTGAGATGATCTGGCCGGGCAAGCGTTAGGACCATTCGCGAAAAGATGTGGCCGATGCCGCCAGATGGTGCTTTGGTCAGGCAGCAAAAGATTTGTCTAACACGATCATCAACAATCGACCTCGACTGACATTATGATCGACCTCTTCACACCATTGACTCTTGGTGCCTTGCATCTTCC
>JBMTCI010000043.1:0-7339 GCA_049430745.1 Luteolibacter sp.
ATTGTCACGGGCGCAGTGGCGGCATTGATGTCGGAAAAAAACATCTCGGCCCAAAAAGCCTACGATTTGCTCTCGGTAAATTTGAATGATGGTGGCGCGGCGGGAAGTGACCAGCAACTCGGCGGAGGCATGCCCGATGTCGGAAGAGCCCTGCAGAGTGATCAGCCCGGCATCCACGATGCGGCCATCGCATCACAGCGCGTGTTGCCTGCCGACGCCTCCAACCCGAATGGTCGCGTCGAGGTGGTGGTGCAAAACCGCGGCACCGAGATGCTAGTCAATACCACCGTGAAAGTTTCAGTGGGAGAGATGAGCACCACTGGCAATTTGAGCACGCTTGCACCGAACGCCGTCGCCACCGTGCAAGTGCCGGTGCATCAGGATTGGAATGCGGCAAGCGAGGGCCTCCGCATCGAATCGAGTGTGCAGGTTTCGGGAGGAGTCGTTGACGTCAAACCGTCGAACGATCGTCGAATTGAGATCCATGGGAAAAGTGTTTCGAATTAAGCTTTTGCTGCTCATCAGCGCTGTGGCACATGCCGAGCCTTGTTGGGTGCACGCGCCAAACAGTGGTGCAAAAGCGGTCGACCAGCTGCTCGTCGGCGCCAATGCCTGCGGACCTGCGGCCTTGATGAACTCGTTTCACGCTGGCAGCGAAAAGTGGCAGCGCGTTTTCAATGCGATGGGTGGCAACAATGACAAGGAGCGCATGCACTGGATCATTCGCGAGCTTGGCATGCGCTCATCGAATCACATGCACGCAAGCCCTCGCTGGAACAAACGAGGTATTGGTGTCGAGGATCTTCGAGACATGGCCAACGATGCGCTCTCGAAGGCTTATCTACCAAAGTTGCAAAAAGAAATTTTGTTTCGCGATGACGATGAGTCGCCGGAAAAACTTTTGGCGCAAGCGCACAAACTGATGCGCAAGTCGCTTTCGTCTGGCTTTCCGCCGATCCTAAGCCTTCGCCGTTACGCGTGGCGAAAGGAGCAGGGAAAGAATCCTCAGTGGACCGTGATTGAAGGGCATTTTGTGACACTCACGCGAACACCGTGCAAACTCTCGCGCGATGATCACGGATTCGCGGTCGCCTACATCGACCCCTGGCGAGGCAGGCATTGCGAAGGATGGATCAGCATTCCAAAGAATGATTTCATGCAAGACTCGGCAGGCGTTTCTTCCTGCCTTGAAGCGACGTTTCCCGATGCGGTGATCGGCAAGTCGCGGATCCGACGTGGTGAACGCACGGCCATCGCCGTCGCGGCGGTGATCGGAAAATGGTGAGGCGCTTGATTCGCGTTTGAAATCCACGTGTTCCATCGCATGGTTTTCATCCATGGGCACCAAGGCTCCATCAAACGAGGAAATCTCATCTTCAACTTTTTGGCGAAAGCTGCGAGGCATGGTCGCAAGCGTCGGCCAAAAAACTCTTTTTTCATCGCTGGTGCTTTTCAACTGCCTAAGGGATCACGACACGCCCGCATGGGCACGCGGGGTCATCGTCGGCGCCCTGGGATACCTCATTCTACCCAGCGACCTGATCCCCGACATCTTGCCGGGCATCGGATATGGTGACGACTGGAGCACCATCGTCGTCGCGCTGGGTACGGTCGCGGCCTACATCAAGGAGACCCACAAGCAACGGGCCAATGAACAGTTGCGCAGGCTCTTGGGTGGTCGCCGCGCTTCGCAAACATCGGATTTTGTTGAATAATCGCGAAGATTCGGGTCAATAGACGCATGGAAACGCGCGCAGGTTTCATGAAATCGACTTACCGTTTGCTCATCGTATCGGCGCTCATCGCATCGACAGCACTGGGCGAAGTCAGGATCGATGAGAAAATTTTTGGCGACAGCCTCGGTGGATGGAAAAAGCGCGACAAGCAGGCAGCCGAATACCCACTGTCCGGCGCGACTTACCGCACTTATCGCCCTGAAGTCTCCCCCACCCCCGATGGCGGAATTTTTGTGTCGGTTCGCATCGATCATGTTCGCGGATGGTTGTCGACCGATGACCACGCGATCCTCGAGGTCACCATCAACAACAAGGGTGCCATTGTATCGGCGCGCTCCAACATCGCGATTCAAGGTCGCTCAATTTCAAGCGACCTGATCCGCGGCGCGGGCGAGACGGGCAAGGCAGCAGTCGGCGCAGACCGCGCGGTGCAGATAGGCACCGATCTCGTGGCAAACCTTTCCGAAAAATTGCTTCGCGAAAAAATTGTCGAAGCCGGAAGGGTTTCGTTCCCCGCCGCGCTTCGTCACAATTACAACCGCCTGTTCCAAGCAATCCGTCACGAAGTCGCCGCACCTCCGACTCCCGAGACCCAGCCAGTGCCCGAGGCAAAATCCGATGCGATACCTGCGGAAAAATCTGCAACCGAAAATGGCACGCTTGAAATCAATCCCTACGCCACACCTGAAAAGACGGAGATTCCTCCTGGGCAGTAAGCCTCAGCATCATCCGCGTGGATGCAGTTTTTTGTGCAACGACTTTAGACGCTGACGATCCACATGGGTGTAAATTTGCGTGGTCGAGATGTCGCTATGACCGAGAAGTTCCTGAATCACCCGCAGATCTGCCCCGCCCTCAAGCAAGTGGGTAGCGAATGAATGACGCAGCAAATGAGGATACATGTTCTGCTCGATGCCGGCACGCGCGGCGCGTTGCTTGACGATCTGGCGAACACGATCGGGCGAAAGCGCGGTGCCACGCACGCTGATGAAAACATGCGACGAGGTTTTTTTGTTCACCAGCGATGGCCTTTCATTGGCTAGATAATCCGCAATCGCGGCAAGGGCTTTTGAACCGACTCTTACCACCCGCGTTTTGTTGCCTTTTCCCGTCACGCGGATAAAGCCCTCCTTTTCATCAAGCATCTCCAGCCGCAGGTGGCACAACTCCGAGAGGCGCAAGCCAGACGAGTAAAACAACTCAAGAATGGCCATATCGCGACGCCCGAGCGGAGTTGCTGCATCGATCGAATCGAGAAGTTTTTGGATCTCCTGCGCGTGCAGCGTTTCGGGCAGAGTTTGCTCGGGGCGCGGCGCCAAGAGCGGCTCAGCCGGATCCATCGGCAGCTTTTCGCGCATCGCGAGCCAGCGGAAAAAAATTTTCAAATGCACCGTGCTGATGCGCAAGGAGGCGGCATTGAGACCGGATTGTTTTCGTTGATGCAAAAACGCCGCCAATTCCTCAGTCCCCACATTCGACAGCGTGATCGAATTTTGGATCAACCAAGACGACAGTGCGTCAAGCGACTGACGCACGGAGAGTTGATAGGCATCAGACAGTCCACGCTCAGTCGCGAGATAGCGGATGAACGACTCCAATTCTCTATCCATTTCTGGTGATCTTAAAACTCCCTTTCACATTGGCAATGCGACGTTTTCGACAAAAAAATCGGCAAACCCGTTGCCGGATTCGCCGATTCTTGAATGGTCCAGGCAATCAGCCGATTACTTGAGAACCTTGAGCTTGCTCACGCCGAAGACGGCGTCGTCGCCCAATTCCTCCTCGATGCGGAGGAGCTGATTGTACTTCGCGATCCTGTCCGAACGGCTCATTGAGCCGGTCTTGATCTGACCGCAGTTGGTCGCGACAGCGATGTCAGCGATCGTGCTGTCCTCGGTCTCACCGGAACGGTGGCTGAGCACGGCGGTGTAGGCATTTTCTTTCGCCATTTCGACGGCGTCAAAGGTCTCGGTGAGGGTGCCGATTTGGTTGACCTTGACCAAGATCGAGTTGGCAACGCCTTGGCTGATACCCTTGGCGAGGAACTCGGTGTTGGTGACGAAGAGGTCATCGCCGACGAGTTGGGTGGTCTTGCCGAGCTTGTCGGTGATCACCTTCCATCCGGCCCAGTCGTTTTCGGCGCAGCCGTCTTCGATCGAAATGATCGGATACTTCTTCTGCAGCTTGGCGTAATAAGCGACAAGCTCTTCGGCGCTCTTCACCGACTTGTCGGACTTCTTAAAGACATAGGCTTTCTTCTTCTTGTCGAAGAATTCCGAGCTCGCCACATCGAGCGCGATGGCGATGTCGTCGCCCACCTTGTAGCCAGCCTTTTCGATCGCTTGGCAAATCACGCCCAGCGCATCGTCAGCGCTCTTGAGGTTTGGTGCAAAACCACCTTCGTCGCCCACCGCAGTGGAAAGACCGCGATCGTGAAGGACCTTCTTCAACGAGTGGAAAACCTCCGCGCCATAGCGCAGGGCCTCACGCAGCGTAGGAGCACCCACCGGCATGATCATGAATTCTTGGAAGTCGATCGGTGCGTCCGAGTGAGCACCACCGTTGATGATGTTCATCATCGGCACTGGCAGAACCTTGGCATTGGGTCCGCCGAGGTATTTGTAAAGCGGCACACCCAGTTGCGCGGCAGAGGCCTTGGCCACAGCCATCGAAACACCGAGGATTGCGTTGGCACCGAGGTTCTTCTTGGTCGAGGTGCCATCGAGCGCGAGCATTGCGGCATCGATCGCCGATTGCTCGGTCGCGCAGTAACCCAAAAGAGCGGGCGCGATCTTGTTGTTCACATTGTTGACGGCCTTGAGCACGCCTTTGCCAAGAAAGCGCTTCTTGTCGCCGTCACGAAGCTCAACAGCCTCGTGCTCGCCGGTCGACGCTCCGGAAGGAACAGCCGCACGGCCAACGGCACCGCCGTCCAGCTTCACATCAACTTCAACAGTGGGATTGCCGCGCGAGTCGATGACCTCGCGGCCGCGGATTTCAACAATGGTGGTATAGTCCATGGTGCTTGTTTCGTTTGTTTGGGGATTGATCAGGGATTGAAAGGACGGATCGATTGGATCGTCCATTCTTCGGGAACTTCGGTGACTTGATCGCGAATGACGACTTTTTCACCTGGCGCGCGTCCGACGAGCGCTTTGCCGACTTCGGAGAGATAGGAAACGAGTTTCTTTTCGGGATCCGAGTCCCATGCACCGAGCACGGTCATCTCGACCTGCTTGCCCGACGCATCAGCGAGAGTAACGATGGTGCCGATGTTGACCTTGGAAGCATCGGAGCCCTTGAAGTCGGTGCCACGCGCGCGGTGAATGTCGCGCTCAAGCTCGCTCTTGCGGTGCATCAGGTACTTCTGAAGATCCTTGGCCGACTTGTACTCGAAATTTTCGCGAAGGTCACCGTATTCACGGGCGATGGAAATGTCCTTGGTGTTTTGCGGAATCCGCACGCGGATCAATTCATCGAGTTCGGCCTTCTTCTTCTCGAGGCTGTCCCATGAAACAAGGAGTGCTTCTTCGGGGCGTTTGGAATTTTCTCCGCTCACCAGCTCGGCAGTTTCCGGGCGGGCCTTGATGATGCGGGCCATCAGCGACTTTTTCTCCAGATCAGCAAAGACCGGACAATCCATCAGACGGCGTGCGAAATTGCGCGACTCGTTCACATCCATGATGCCAACGAGATCGGTGAGCAAGGTCTTATCATCCCCGAGCAGGCTTTGAAGACGCGATGTCTTGCGGGGGCCGTCAGACAAGTGATCGTTTTCGAGCAAATTGAGAACCGCAGCACCCACATCCGCGCAAAAGACATCAGCCGCAGCAGCCTTGCGCTCGCGGCAAACCCAGATCAGCGCGTCACCGCCGAGCGAGCGCCGAGCGATCGCCGACGCGAGGTGCTTGTTCAACGCGGACAATTCATTGCGATCACTCAGGATGCGAGCGATCTCGGTCACGCCCCGCGCGCCCACGCGATCGAACACGCGCACCATCTTCTCGACCCATGAGTTGGCAAAAGCCTCTGGAAATGCCTCGTAAACCGCACGCTGTCTCGTCGATGGCAAGGCACCCGCCTCCTCGGCGAGCTTGTTCATCTCGGCGTCGCGCAGAATTTCGGAAAGTTTCAATGCTCCCTCCGCGTGCGAAAGGTCTTTTGACGATTGGATCACTTCGTCGCGCGCGGCAACCAGTTGCAATGCCTGACCCAACTGAACGCGCGATGCTTTTCTCGCTCCCTCGTCGATGGCCGAAAGCAGTTGCTTGAGCGAATCGGTCGCACCCTCGAAAGCGCCAATGTCGGCGGCGATGGCCTCCAGCGCACGGATCATGCCTTTGATGTCGCGGGCCGCCTCGAAGTCGGCAATGAGCGCCTGCGCCGGGCTGTCATCACCACTGCGCAAAACAATCGCCTCATTGCGCTTTTGCGGCACAACGGCCACCCGTTTTTCACGCAATGCCTTCTTGGCGTTCTCCCACCATTTTTTGAAATCAGCCTCAGGGATCACCGTGCCGCAAAGTTCCTTCTCAAGCGCCTCGCCAGTCATGCTGCCGCCATGACTCCGCAGCACATGCAACAAGAGGTCGACGGGATCACTCTTCGACAAGGCGCGGAGTTCCTCGATCTGCTCAATCTTGCGGGCCCTGAAATCATCGGCGGCAATCCACTCGGTTTTCTGAAACGCAAACTGCAGTTCCATCGACTGACCAGCCGACTTTTCAAAATCGATCACCACCTTCTTGGATGGCAAATCCCACGAAACCACCTTACCAGCACCGAAGGACTTGTGGACGCAAAAATTGCCGGGCGCGAGTTGAGAAAGCCTTTCGCCGACCGCTTGGGGAACGCGACCAGCCTCAACCAATTTCGCCACATCGGGATGCATGGCGCGGAAGATGCGAGGCCACCCGACGAAACGCAAGGCATTCCCGACGAAATTCGCATGTTTCGTTGGGTCAGCGCAGTATCAGTCGCGAATCACGGCGCAACTGACTGCTTGACCGGTGTCGGCGGCGGAACCACTCGAGGCCTCGGCTGGACGGTTGGCCTCACAGCAGGCAGTTCGCCATTGATGGCCTGATCAAGCGCGCGCTTCAAAGACGCAACCCTGACCTTCCATGCGGGAGGCACTCCGTCGAGAGATCCACCCTCAGAAATCGTTCCATTAAAAATTGGCTTCTGCTTGATGTCGTTGATTTTGAGCTGATACCCCTCACCTTTTTTGATGAGCTCCGCTTCTCCATCAGAAGCCGTGGTCTTGGCGAACATCTCGCTGGAGTTGATGACCCGCGTGACGCCGCCTTCTTCGAAGGGCGATTCATCATTGGCAAGAATACCCTCAAGCGGTGATTTCGGCTCACCGAGCTTCACCTTGAACAACTGCGGCTTGCCGGAGCGAAAACCTGAGAGTTCCACTTTATCACCCGCTTGGCGCAAGCGTAGCAAGGTGGCGAGCTGCGCTTTATTGACCAGCATTTGGTCACCCATTTTCCAAATGATGTCATGCACTTGAATACCCGCCTGTGCCGATGGGCCACCTTCCTCGACTTCGTTGACCAAAAATCCCATGCCCTCAGGAAAATTAGGCAACTGCGCGG
>JBMTCI010000044.1:0-7199 GCA_049430745.1 Luteolibacter sp.
GCGACTGCGCCTCCGGTATCGCCAGAGGTAGCGACGAGAACCGTTAGCATGCGGGCGTCGTCGCGGGTGAGCCATGCCATGAGGCGGGCCATGAAGCGTGCGCCGAAGTCCTTGAAGGCGAGGGTGGGGCCGTGGAAAAGCTCGAGGATGTGATCGCCGGGGCCAAGCGTCACGACCGGTGCATCGAAGCTGATTGTGCCGTTGACGATTTCGCGCAGCGCATCATCCGGCACATCCTCACCAAAGAAAGCTTGAGCGACGGCGAAGCCGATTTCCTGAAAACTCATCGAGCGCCAGTTTGACCAAAATTCGGCACCGAGCACCGGCAGTTGGTCGGGCATGTAGAGGCCGTTGTCGGCGGGCAGCGAGCGGATGATCGCTTCCTTGAGGTTGACCTTGAGATCGGGGTTGTTGGTCGAGTGGTAAAGCACGGCGGGCGCGCGGAGCTTGGCGCGGGAATGGCGCTGAGGCAAGCGCTCAAAGGTCCTGAGCGAGGGCTTTGAATCCGAGGAAAAGTTCCTGCCAGCGGCGAGTGAGCGGGGTGAGCGCTTCTTTTTCGCGGTTGATGTGGGCGCGGATGGGTTTGAGCGTCGCGGCGTATTCGGCGAGTAGCGTGCCGATGGCGGTTTCGTATTCCGATTGCAAGTGGGTGGCAAAGGTATGGCTGGCGCTACTGAGCCGATGATTGAAATCGTTGAGAATGGTTTGGCGGGTAGCCCATGCGACCCAGAGTCCGCCTGCAATGAAGAGAACGGCGAATGAGCAGATCACGATGGCGGCCCATTGGATGCCGATTGCGCCGAGGCACGCGCCAATAGTCATCAGTGCCAGCACGACTGCGGCAAACGACTTGAGCGAGTGATTGCGTCGACGAAGCATTTTTTCGAGCGGGTTGCGGAAGTTGAGATTCACGACACCGCGCTTGGCCGAGTGTTCGATGCGTTCGAGAAAATGTTCGCGGGCACGGGCGAGTGTGTCGCCCACATCATCGGGCAGATTTTCGATCGAGCCGATCTCCTCGTTGGTTTTTTGTTTCAGCACTTGATGATGCTCTTTGCAGCTCGCGGCAATCGCCTCGCCATCACTCGCGGCAATTTGCATCACCGCTTGCTGAATGCGCTCGGTGAAAATCGAATGCATTTGGATGCCGACACGACCGCCGGTAAAAAGGCGAAGGATCGAGGAGAGGGGATTGAGGCGTTTTTTGAGTCGAGCTTCGGCGATGGCCGCTTCTTGATTGAAAATGCCGATCACCGTTTGGATTTGGCCTGAAAGCCTTGCGGTGAAACTTGCGCGCATGGTGTCGAATCCGCGTTCAACCTCATCCATAAAGCGGTCTTGTTGGCGAATCTTGCGGTTGAGATCTTCGATTTGGTCTTCGATGTGGCGCAGGTATTTTTCGCCACGGGCGATCTCGGCATTCAGCACGCGTCGACCTTGACTAGGCTTGAGGAGGCGCTCGGCAACGCAGTCACGCAGTGCGGCGATGTCGCCCTTGATGTCAAATGCGGGCAAGACTCGGCCAATTTTTTTGCGAGAGATCTCAGCAAGACCATCGATGCCTTTTGCGTCTTTTGGCTTGGCTTTGTCTGCGCTTGGGATGGCAAGGAGCACGACCTTTTCCAATTCGCTCTCCGGCCATGTGGCGAGATGATCCCATGATGTTGCGCATGATGAATCATCGCAAGAGATTGCAAAGAAAACCAACTCGGCTTCACGCACGAAACAGGCAAGCGGGTTGTCGTCAGTCGCAGAGATCTCTCGCGCCTCAATAAAGTTCACATGCCGCAAGGTTTCGCACGCATGAGGGATTGCAAGCGCCTCGGATGCCGAGGAAATTTTCGCGGACTGCTTGTCATGACAATGACGCACGAACGAGTGAGAATCCGATGAATCATTTGCCGCTTGGCTGATTGGCTGACCCGCGAAAAGGTCGAGCAAGAGTGATCGGTCCTCGTCTTTGGCGCCAATGATCAGAAAGCAGTGAGGCGCGGTGAATTTATCATCGCTGGCGTAGGATAAAAGTTGATCACCCGTGACTGGGAGTTTTTCTGCCAGTTGCAAGGTGCCTCGGATCAACTCGTCGATACGGCCACGCAGAGTGGTCACGCGCGGGCACAGAATGCCTGGATTCGTGCGCGTGGAGCGGTTAGGAGTTGGCTTGCGCGGTGTTGACATGGGCCGTTGAGGCCTCGGATTTCATGGCGATGAGTTGGGACACGGTCACAAATTTGAAACCGCGACGCAGCAGGGAATCGATGGTGGCGGGCATCGCATCGATGGTCGGTGCGTGGATGTCATGAGCGAGCAGGATGCCGCCATCGCTAGCGCCGTTGATCAGTCGCGAGCTGACCACTCCCACGCCCGGGCGCTTCCAGTCGAGCGGGTCGACCGACCATAGAATTGTCGGATAGCCAAAAGTTGAGTGAACGAGTTCGCGTTGACGCTGGAGGAGTCCGCCATAGGGCGGGCGCATGGTGCGCATCGTCGCGCCAGACGCTTGTGCGACCGATTCGCGGCAGCGACGAAGTTCATCGATCACCTCTGAATCGCTCAGCTTGCTGAGCAGGCGGTGGGTCTGACTGTGGTTGCCGATTTCATGACCTTCGTAGACCGTTTGACGAAGAATTTGTGGATAAAGGTTCACGCTTCTACCGACGACATAGAAGGTTGCCTTCACATTGCGTTGGCGAAGGATCTGGAGAAGCCGCGGTGTGTTGGTCGGGTGGGGTCCGTCATCGAAAGTGAGCGCGATGAATTTGCCATTCACAGGCACGCGCGTGAAGGTGATGCCGGCGCTGCGGCTGAAATTCGAATTGAGCGATAGCTCGGGATTGCGAGGAACGGGGCCGCGATTTTGGTAGGCGTCGGGTGAGAAGCGGCGTGCGGTTGGTTTGCTTGGAAGCGGTGGCGCGGCGGTGCAACTGGCGGCCGATGCGGCAAGGGCGATGAAGCCGCGGCGGGTGAGCTTGGATGAAATCGATGAGGCTTCGGCGTCGGACGGTGGTTCCATGTATCGATGATTTTCGGGCTGCGAGAAGATGATCGGCGGTCGACGCGGTGTCACGCCCGCTTTTTCCGCAATCGCGTGATGGGATGACCGATGCCTGATGCTGGCGTGCGTTTCCAAAGGGATGGGCAAATTGGGTCAATTCCTTCTCCGGGCATTGACGCCGGGGCGGTGGATGGGTCAGATTCCGCGACCGCGCGCCGCGCCCGACCATGGACTATCAAGCGAAAATCGCCCGCAACATCGCCTCGATCCCACGCTCTGGGATCCGCGATTTCTTTGAACTCGTGCAGGGGCGCGACGATGTCATTTCCCTCGGCGTTGGCGAGCCGGACTTCGCCACGCCGTGGCACATCCGCGAGGCGGCGATCTATTCGCTCGAAAAAGGTCAGACGACCTATACTTCCAATCTCGGCCTGCTCTCGCTGCGCAAATCGATCGCGAAATATGTCGGCGGCTTTTTTGATGTCGAATACGACGCCGGCAGCGAGATCCTCGTCACGGTCGGTGTTTCCGAAGCGATCGACATCGCACTGCGCGCTTTGCTCAACCCCGGCGATGAAGTGATTTATCACGAGCCGTGTTATGTCTCGTACAGCCCGAGCATCGTCATGGCCCACGCCGTGCCGGTGCCGGTGGTGACGACCAAGGAGCATGGATTTTCACTCAAGCCCGAAGCGGTGGCGGCGGCGATCACGCCAAAGACGCGTGTGATCATGCTCAATTTCCCGACGAACCCGACCGGTGCCTGCGCCGCGCGCGAGGATCTGGAAGGCATTGCGAAATTGGCGATCGAGCATGACCTCATCGTCATGACCGATGAAATTTACAGCGAGCTTCGCTACGATGATGAGAAGCACCTTTCCATCGCCGCGTTGCCGGGAATGCGCGAGCGCACGATTTTGCTGCACGGATTTTCAAAGGCCTTTGCGATGACTGGTTTCCGTTTGGGTTATGCCTGTGCGCCGCAGCCGATCATCGAGGCGATGATGAAGATTCACCAGTACGCGATGCTCTGCGCGCCGATCATGAGTCAGAACGCGGCGATCGAGGCCTTGGAAAATGGCACGCCCGCGATGCTCGAAATGCGGCAGAGTTATCATCAGCGCCGCGATTTCCTCGTCCGCCGACTCAACGAGATCGGCCTCGAATGCCATCTTCCCGGCGGGGCTTTTTATGTCTTTCCCGACATCCGCAGCACCGGTCTGACGAGCAAGGAATTTGCTTTCAAATTGCTCGAACAGGAAAGTGTTGCTTGCGTGCCAGGCGGTGCCTTTGGTCCTTCGGGCGAAGGCTTCCTGCGCTGCTGTTACGCGACGGCCTTCGAAGACATCCGCACCGCGACCGATCGCATCGAGCGCTTCGTGGGACGACTTTGACACCCGATGAACGCGAAGAACCATGAGGCGGACTCCGATCTGCTGACGCGGGCGCATGTAGTGCCCTTCGCGGTGTTCATGGCCTTTCTCATTCTGCTGCAACTGGTGTCGTCGCTGATCGGGTGGGATCACCCCGAAGCCCCATGGTGGCGTCGTGAACCCGCGCAGTGGGTCTACCCGGTGCAGACCATCGTCACGCTCGGATTCCTGCTGCGCTATTGGAAATGTTATCGCTTTGATTGGTCGCTCAAATGGTCGCTCGTCGCGATTGTCTTTGGTGCGGTGGGCATCGGGTTCTGGCTTTTGCCAACCACGCTTTACGACGCGTGGGGGATGAGCGACGAGACCGCAGGTTGGCTCAAGCATCTTGGGTTTGAGGCGCGGCGCGAGGGTTTTGATCCGGGGATATTCGAACATCCGGTGGCTTACTGGAGTTCTTTGATCATGCGCTTTGTGCGCGCGGTGATTGTTGTCGCTTTTGTCGAAGAAATTTTTTGGCGGGCATATGTTTCGCGGCTCGTATGCGATTGGGAAGGGGACTGCTGGCGCGAGCCCTTTGGTCGTGCGACATGGAAGTCCTACCTCGTCGTCACCGGACTTTTCATGGCCGCCCACGCGCCAGTCGATTACGCTGGGGCCTTTGTGTATGGCAGCATTACTTACCTGCTTTGCATCTGGAGCAAGAACCTCGGTGCCTGCGTTGTGATGCACGCCGTTGCGAATTTTCTCATGGGCCTCTACATCATGGCCTACGGGAAATATGGCTTGTGGTGAGCACCCTCTGGTGAGCGCCTTCGGTCCTCACGCCGTTTCGCGCCGCGCTGCCTGCACCACATTGAGCGCGTGGTTGGCGACCGCCTCGATATGGTTGTTCATATCGATGAAGATCATCTCGGTTTGCACCATGGTGCCCTGCTGCATGCGGACCGCCGCAGCCTTATTGTTGCGCTTGCGCAGGCCGTCCACTCGGTCCTCGATGAGCTGTGCTTTTTCAATGTCCTCACCATCAGCTTTGCCAAGTGAATTGCACGCCACTTCAAGCAGTGTCTGAACCTCGGCGGTGATTGCGGTCAGATCCTCGTGCTGAATTTCTGAGAAATCGCGACCCTTGCGGTATTTTCGCTCGATGACCTTTACCAGTCGGTAGATTCGGTCGGTGGCTTCCTCGAGTTCGGCAACCACGCGCAACATGGCCGTGATGCGTGTGGCGTTGCCTGCGCCAATTTCGTGCGTGGAGCATTGGATCAGATAGGCCGTGATGTCATGCAACATGGTGTCGCAGGTGTCCTCCATGCCCTTAAGGGCGGAGACTCGCTGCGAAAGATCCTCGTTTGGTCGACCCAGGACATCCACCATTCCATCAAACATCTCCGAGGTGAGTCGGGCCATCTTGCGGATAGAGGCCTCGGCCTCAGCCAAGCTCAGTTCGCCGATATCGACAAAGGTGTTGCCGAGGTATTTCAGCTTGCCCGTTTCCACCGCCTCTTCGCGGTCCTTCACCCACCAACTTACCAGTTTTGCGATCTGCGGCACGAACCACACCAGAATGCAGATATTGGCGAAGTTGAACGAGCTGTGGAAAATTGCCGTGGCGAAGGCAATTTCGGACTTGGCCATGCCCTCATTGGCGCTGCGCAGCGCTTCGGGAAGATGGTTGGCCAACATCCACACCAGCGCGGTGAACGGATAAAAAACCACGAGGCACCACAGGACCCCGATCACATTGAAGGAAAAGTGCGCTCGTGCCGCGCGCTTGGCGTGCGTGTTGGCTCCCAGTGAGGCCAGCCATGCGGTCACCGTGGTGCCGATGTTTTCACCCAACACGATGGCGGATGAGTTGCGCATCACGGCGAGTGGATCGGCATTGATGTCGCCCAACCATCCGTTGAGCGCGCAAGTGATCGTGATCGCCATCGCCGCAGAGGAGGATTGCACGATCAGGGTGAGCACCAGGCCTGCGAACAGGAACATCAAGATCGTGGCAAATCCGTGACCATTGATGGTCCCCACAAGGGATTGCACCATTGCTGCCGTTTCAGGTTGATTGGCAATCATCGCGCGCAGGTCGGGCACCGAGTCCTTGAGCAATCCCAAGCCAAAGAAAACCAATCCGAAACCGATCAGCATCTCGCCCCAGTTTTTGCCGCGGTCCTTGCCCACGAAAAACAGCGGCAAGCCCATGCCGATCACGGGCAATGCCACTTTGGCCACATCGAACTTACCGATCAGCGCCACGATCCACGCTGTGGTTGTCGTGCCGAGGTTTGCTCCCATGATCACGCCGATGGACTGGATCAAGGTCAACAGTCCGGCATTGACGAAGGAAACCACGAGCACGGTCGTGGCTGAGGACGATTGCACCAGCGTGGTGGTGAAAAATCCGGTAAGGACACCACTCATGCGGTTGCCGGTCATGCCCGAGAGCGCGGCCCTCATGCGGTTGCCGGCTACTTTTTGCACGCCCTCGGACATCACCTTCATGCCGAAGAGGAAAACCCCAAGCGAGCCGAGTATCTGGAGCACTGCGCCAATGGTCAGCCAGGTCGAAAAAGTTGCGATAAACATCTGTAACGAAATCGCCACATTCCAACGCCCATTCGCCAGCCCAAAATAACGAATTTGCATGCGTGGTGCGAAAAATTTCCATCTCCATGCGTTTTGGCTTGTCAAAGCCGTCCCGCCCGACAACAACCATCGCCCGCGCCGCAAGCGCGGTGGTGTAAGGGTAGATGCCCGAGTGGCTAAAGGGGGCAGACTGTAAATCTGCTGGCTAACGCCTACGCTGGTTCGAATCCAGCTCTGCCCACCAT
>JBMTCI010000045.1:0-7163 GCA_049430745.1 Luteolibacter sp.
GCGCTTGTGCTTGTTGATCTTGGTTTTACGGCGTTTCTTGATGGAGCCCATGGCGTTTACTGTCGGTGTTATGTTACGGTGAGAAAATCAGGGAACGATTTTGTTGAGTGGGTATTCGATGATGCCCTCGGCGCCGAGGCGCTTGAGCTCGGGGATAATGTCCCGAACGACGATTTCGTCAATCACCGTCTCAACCGCCACCCAATCGGGTTCGGAGAGCTGCGAAACGGTGGGACGACGCAGCGAGGGAAGCTTTTCAAGCAACTCCTTGAGGCGGTCGGCGGGCAGATTCATCTTGAGCCCGACCTTGCCGCGAGCGCCCAGCGCAGCCTTGAGCAGCAACGCGATGCGGTCCATTTTCTCGCGTTTCCACGGATCGGCGGCCGCAATGGGGTTGGCATAAAAGTGCGGAAACGAGGTCAGAAGCGTGTCGACGATGCGCAGGCGGTTGGCCTTGATCGATGATCCGGTCTCAGTGACATCGACGATGGCATCGACCAGATCAGGCACCTTCACTTCGGTCGCGCCCCAGGAAAATTCAACCTCGGCATTGATGCCGCGCTCGCGCAGATAGCGTTTGGTGATCCCCACCCCTTCGGTCGCGATGCGCTTGCCTTCGAGGTCCTCGGGCTTGCGGATCGGTGAGTCCTCGGGAACGACCAAGACCCAGCGCGTCGGCAACGAGCTGGCACGCGAGTAAGGCAACTCGGCCAGATCGAGCAACTCGACCTCGTTTTCGTAAGCCCAGTCGTGACCGGTGATGCCGCAATCGATGAAACCCTGACCCAGATAACGCCCGATTTCTTGCGCGCGAATCATGTAGAGATCGAGCTCCGGGTCATTCGACCCCGGACGCAACCCGCGCGACGACACATAAACCTCATAGCCAGCCTTGGCGAGAAGCTCGATGGTTGGCTCCTGCAGGCTGCCTTTGGGGATCGCAACTTTAAGTGTACGGGTCGTGTCGGACATCAGGGGCGGGCGTTTTACCCGCGAAATGGTGGGAATCAAGCCAAGTTTCGCGAATTTTCCAGTTTTGAAGCCATCACAGCTTTAAGATCAGGCCTTCTAAGTTCCCTCATTCCATGCCAAACAATCCTTTCAAATCCCTATTGGATCGGTGTAATTTCAGCAATGTTGGTTGATAACATGCCGCCATCGCTCGCGGTTCACTCCCCTAGATCAGCGCGATGGCGCGCACTTCGGTGCTGTCTGGCCTCAACCTTGATTGGGTTGTCGCCGGTCCTTTGGCATGACGAGGCATGCGCGGCTGAAGTCGAAATGATTCCTACCGCTCCGACCATCGGCGATGGCAACTATGCCCAACTGACCTTGAGCGGACAGCAGGTGTGGCAGAACACAGGGACTTCGTCTTACATCTATTTTAAGAAGCCCAGCAGCTTTGTCTTCACTCCTGGGCAAACCCTCTACGTGCGAGTCACATACTATGATGATCAGGGCGGTGGCAAAACGAGTCTCCAATACGATGAGGCTTCCAACGCCTATACCACTTCTTTCGTGCATACCCGATCCTCAAGGGTTGGTACCGGTCAATTTGTCGATGCTTACTTTGAATTGACACAGGCTCTCCTGACAGGTCGTCAAAATGGTGGCGCCGATCTGCGCCTTGTCTGCGGTGCACCCGGAGGAGTGCCCATCTCTATCTCCAAAGTCAGGCTATCGGATGTGCCATACAATGACCCCGACTTTCAATTATCGCTCAATCGACCTTGGACGACCCGCTATACCGGCCCCGCACGAGATGAGGTCGACCCAACATCGCTCAAGGACAAGGTGATGACAGGTTATCAGGGATGGTTTCGCGCACCTAATGACATCGAAGACAGCGGTTGGCGTCATTGGATTCGTGGTCAAACAATCGATCCGCAATACTACACAATCGACATGTGGCCTGATCTCACCGAGTACGATCCTGCAAGTCTGATTCGAGCCGAAAACATCACGACGACTAGCGGAGCCCCTGCCTATCTGTTTAGCAGCGCAACTTATTCGGTGGTAAAACAGCATTTCCGCTGGATGCGAAAACACAACATCGATGGTGCCTGGCTTCAGCGTTTTCGTTGGAAAGCAGGCACCGAGCAAGAATGGGTCCTGCGCAATGTCTCGCAGGCAGCCGCCGAGGAGGGACGCATTTGGGGCTTGGAGTACGATGTGTCAGGCAAGAGCAGCGCAACTGTGGTTGCCGAGCTTCAGACAGACCTGCAATGGCTCATGACCGAATTCGACATCTTCAACGACCCGCGATATGTCAGAGAAGATGGCAAGCCGGTGATATTCATCTGGGGCTTTCCCTTCACTGATCGCAATATCACGGTGCAGGCAGCCGATGAGGCAGTCGATTGGCTCAAGTCTCTCAATCTTCATGTGATTGGCGGAATTCCAAACACCTGGAGCACGCTCAGCGCCGAATGGCAGAACCATATTCTAAAATACGATGGCGTCCTTGTCTGGATGAGCAAAAGCAACACCAACACCAAGAGAGCCAACGAGCTCAACACCTTTAAAAACAGGGGTCAGGATTTTTATCCGCATATCTGGCCAGGATTTTCTTGGGCGCATTTGAAGATGATGGCAGCTAGCGATCTCTCGCAGTACACCGACCGGGCAAATGGGCAGTTTTATTGGACCAAGGGCCGAGAATGGATCAATGCCGGCGCCGATCGTTTGTTCATCGGCATGTTCGACGAATATGATGAAAGCACCGCCATCATGCCGATGACCGATGATCCTCCAAATCCCTACGCCGATTACGGACGCTTCATTACCAACGAGGGAAAGCCCGGCGATTGGTGGATGGCGCTGACCGATGAATTGAAGCGTATGATGCTAAAACAGCGCACCAATACCAACACGCTGCCCACCGTGACATCGCTGGCCAACCGTTCCAACATCGGAGCTGAGGCCATGGTTGATTTGGGCGCCATTGATGCCGAACTTCAGCTGAGTTGCCCAAGTGGTCACGATGGAGTGACCAATGTCGAAACTCTTGGCGGAAAGGAATGTCGGAGCAATCTCGATCCTACCCTCGACCGATACATGTATTTCGAGGTGGACAACAGTTTTGCCCATCAAATGAGCGCTGGCGATGTAACCATCGAAGTCGAGTACTTCGATTCGTTTTACGGAAGCGGCTCAGGAACCGCGTTTGGCTTGCAGTACGATGGCGCAAACGGATCCATCGAGCCGGAGTACACCACTCACCCGCAAACGATCACCACGAATGATAGCAACTCATGGCGCACGGTGCGATTCGAGATCGCGGATGCGTATTTTGGCGGCAGGCAAAATATGGAGGCTGACTTTCGTCTCACCTTTGGCGGCAAGAAACTTGCGATTAATCGAGTGTGGGTTCGTTTGCCCGAAGGCAAAGCTTATCCGTTCACATGGAACAACTCCACTAGCAATGCGACCCTTGACTGGAGCATGAACGCCAACTGGCTCGGTGGCATTGTCGCCCAACCCGATGCCACCAGCACGGTCAGATTTTTCACCGACCAGACGATGTCCGGCGGCACAGTTTCAATTTCAAACAACCTCAGCGGACAAGTCTTTAACCGCTTGGAACTCGATGGCACTGCCTCATCTGCAGGCGACACGAGTGTGACGATTGGCGGCGAATCTTTAAGTATCGAAGGTACCAATCCATCGATCGCCCTACAGGCCATGACGAGCGCCTACGATCTTTCCTACCAACTTGATTTGCCGCTTTCGCTTTCAACCCAAACGCTCGTCAACGGCAATGGTGATGGCAATTTTCACATCTCAGGCAACATCAGCGGCAGTGGCGGCCTAACCAAAGACGACAATGCCACTCTCACGCTCAGCGGTGACAACAGCTTCAGTAGCGGATTGGTGATACGAAACGGAACGCTGATCTCAACTGGTATTGCGAACGCTTTGGGCGCGGGTGAAATCACCATGGGCGGCAGCGGGTCAACGGGATCCACCCTTCTCACCACAACAAGCCATCCCAATTCCCTTATCGTGCAAGCTCCCGACAGCGGCTCAGTGGTCATCGCCGCCAACAGCGATGATGCCGATATCACCCTCTCCGGCGCGATCACTTTGAATGGCGATTTGACGCTCAAAACTTTCAACAATGCAGCCAGCCCATCAGTCAAAGCCAGCATGGGCATCAGCGGCGGCACCAGCGGCACTGGCAACCTCTTACTCGACAACACAGGACTCGCCGCCAACGAGTTCAACCTCAACACCGTCGCACTCAACCACACGGGTGGCCTTGCGCTCCAAGGCACCGCCACTGGCAACACCATCATCGGCGCCGACATCGGATCGAATGTCACCGACATCACGCAAAACAGCGCGACTTCGACGATGATTCTCAACGGGCAAAACTCCTACCATGGGGATACCACGATCAACGCAGGCACTCTGCGCATTACCCACGCAATCACTCCCAACAACGCCAATCCAAACAACGACGCATCCACGGTCAGCATTGCGCAAACTGGAGCAACGCTGAACCTGACCTATCAAGGCACCGACAAAGTCGAACGACTCGTGATTGGATCGGTTGAAATGGCAGATGGCGTTTATGGAAAATTAGGATCAAGCGCGCCAGTGATCGGCATCGCACAAATCACGGGCGATGGCACTCTCACAGTCAGCCAACTTTCACGATTTTCGACATGGATCACTGGCAACTTTGCAGGTGGCACGGTTGTCAGTCAGGGACCGCTCGATGACCATGACAACGATGGCATTCCCAATCTCGTTGAATTCGCCATCGCCGGACTCGATCCCACCGTGCCTGATTCCCTATCCAACACCATCAACAATGGCACCTTCAGTTTTGCCAAACGAGCTGAGGTGACAGGAATCACATACGCGATCGAGGAGTCCACCGATCTCGGCGTCAATGACGACTGGAGCGAGGTCAGCGGCGACACCTACATCAATGGCGCAGAAGTCATTTCCTACGCGCCCGTCATGAGCAACGCGGATAAGAAATTTGTGCGCCTCAAGGTGATCATGGATCCACAATAGATCCAAAGCATGACCCTCACGCGGGCCGATTTTTTTTGACATCTCATGTGTGCCTCGTTTTAGTACGGAACTTTGATTCAACCTCTAACACCCTCATCATTTGTCATGAAAATCCATCCATTGCTCACCGCATCAATCATTCTTGTCGCTAGTCATTCCGCGACCAAGGCCGAAACCTTTCGCTACCGCTTGAGCGGTGATTGGAGCAAGGTCGCCGGTGCCTCGGACGCCGGATGGGGTGTAAATCCGAATGACGACGGAACCGTTGGCACGACCTTGCCGGGCGCTGAAGACGACGCGCGCATCAACTGGGGTGGCAACACCGTCACAATTTCCAATGCCGCACCCGCCGTCAAACGCGTCGAAATCGGCGTCGATGAAAGCGGAACCGTGGTGGTCGCCGGCACTGGATCACTCACCGCCTCCAATGATGTCATTGCGGGCAACAACAACCCCAATGCCATCGGCCGACTCATTGTTCAATCGGGTGGAAAAGTGAATGTGGGCAACATCCTCTGGGCAGCCAATGAAAACTCGGAAGGCATGATCGATGTCCAAACTGGCGGCATCATCACCGTGGCCAGCCATCTCTGGTGGGGCGTCAGCGGCAAAGCAACGGTCACCATCAGCGGCGAGATCAACCAAACCGGCGGCATCCTCGGCCTTGGCACAAAAGACGCAGCGACCGCCAGCGGTGGCAACGCCAGCGTCAACATCATGAGCGGTGGCAAACTGAACCTGAACAATATCAGCGGCGATCCTGAAACCGCATCCATTCAGCCCGGTTCGAAAATTGAAATCAACTCAGGCGGACTACTGACCATCAAGGGAGATGTGGCCGGCGCCATCAACAACTACATCGCAAAAAATGAGATCGTCGGCATCGGCGGCACTTTGCAGGTCGCGTTTGATGCCGCTACAAACCTCACCTCGGTGAGCGTTAAAGCCGGCGAAACCGCACCCACAGGCTCCCCCGCGGAACAGCCTTGATGGCGACTCAAAGCAGTCAGCTTGAAAAAACGGAAGTGGCGTGTTTAAAGGGCACACGCAATTGCTGAATGGGTGAAATCTGAAATTTTTTTCGGAATTTTTATGCCTGTACCAGTATTTACGCCACCCTGGCTGCTGCTGCTTGTGGCGCTAACGGCATCACCCGCAACTCCCCATGTGCTGGAGAAAAAGCTCATCCCGGAAGGTCTCATTCCCGCCTATGAAGGGATGTCGCTCGTGCTGGTGAAGGGCTAAGCAATTGGCACAACAAATATTAGATATGATCAAAAAAACCATTCGAACAATAACGGCAGCAACCATGCTTCTTGCTGGCGGCATCACCTCTTCATCAATAGCTGCTGAGAAGACTCAGCCTCCGAGCCGGCCTAACATTCTATTCATCATGCTCGATGATCTCGGCAAGGAATGGATCAGCTGCTACGGAGCACAGGACATCAAGACCCCGAACATTGATGCGCTGGCAGCGGGTGGGATGAAATTCAATAACGCCTACTCCATGCCGCAGTGCACCCCGTCGCGCACCACACTGCTGACCGGCAAATACCCATGGCGCACGGGCTGGGCCAATCATTGGGACGTGCCGCGCTGGGGGGTGGCTTATTTTGACTGGAAGCAGAAGAAAAACATCACTTTTGCCCGCCTGATGAAAGACCTCGGCTACGCCACCTTTGCCGCCGGCAAGTGGCAGATCAATGACTTCCGGGTCGAACCGCAGGCGATGAAGAAGCACGGCTTTGATGACTGGGCCATGTGGACCGGGGCTGAGACCGGCAATCCACCAAGCGATAAGCGCTATCATGACCCCTACATCAACACGCCGGAGGGCAGCAAAACCTACGAAGGCAAGTTTGGCCCCGATCTCTATTCCGATCACCTGATCAGGTTCATGCGCAAACACAAAGAGGATCCGATGTGCCTCTACTTCCCGATGGCGCTGCCACATATTCCGTTAGTGACCACCCCGGATGAACCAAATGCCGAAGGCAAGCTCGGTAAGCACCAGGCCATGGTGCGCTATGCGGACAAGATGGTGGGCAAGATCATCGAGGAACTAAATGAGCTGAAGATCCGTGATCGCACCATTATCATTTTCACCACCGACAATGGCTCCACTGCAGGCAAGA
>JBMTCI010000046.1:0-7132 GCA_049430745.1 Luteolibacter sp.
CGTCCAAACCGCACAGCTCACACGAGCGTTGTAGCCCATGAACCAGCAATCGCCAAAGTCGTGCGTCGTGCCCCCTTTACCCGCTCCCTGGAATGGCTTCTCGACCAAGCCATCCAAGATTCCCTTCGACGACCCGCGATACAGCGAACCCGCCATCATGCTGTGAATCTGCCACGCAGTTGCTGGATCGATCACCGCAGCTGTCTTGTCGACTTTCGGGCGTGGCCTGCGGTAAATGGTCTGACCCTTGGGGTTCTCAACGCGATCGATATAGACCAAGTCCTTGGGAGTCAATTTTCCGCCGCGCGGAAATGCTGAAATGGCGCGCACGGCCTGCTTGAGCGAAGCCTCTTCAAAGCCAACTCCGATCCGCGGCAACAACTCCGCCTTGCCGATCGGAAAACCAAAATCAACCGCCTTGTCGACCACCCGCTTCAGCCCGATCCGATCGGTCAATCTCACTGTCGCCGCGATCTTCGATTGCTCGAACGCGCGACGCAGCGTGACCCTTCCCTCGTACACTGGCGAAGTAACCTCCATTCCCCACTCGCCGAGAATCCCCTCGCGACCACCCACCATCACCGATCGATTGTCCATCGGATCATCCTCAGTCATGGTCACTGGCGTCATTCCGTTTTCAATTCCGGCCGCATAAATAAACGGGAAAAAAGCTGTCCCAAGAGGCCGTTTGCCCAACTCGATGAAATCATACGGCACCTGTGCATAATCACGACCGCCCACATGGGCGAGCACTTCGCCAGTTTCGTGATCGATCATCAATGCCGCGCCTTGCAAAAAGTTCACGGGCTTTTCAGTGAGCTTTCTTTGCGGGTCATGCTTCTCGTGCGCGTAGCCCGGCCTCGACTCAGCACGCAGCAAACTTTCGCGCAGCTCGGATTCGGCCGCACGCTGAGCCTCGGCCAAAATCGTCGTGTGCACAGTGAAGCCACCCGATGACAAGGCATCCTCACCCAAAGCCGCACCCACCGCATCGGCCACGCGTTCATAAAGGTGGGAGGTCCCGCGTCGCAATGGCTTGGGATTCAACCCCAACGGAGTGCGCACCATGACCTCATATTCTTCGTCGGAAATCATGCCCTCCTCATTCATGCGCATGAGCACATAGTTGCGACCGTCGAGATTGATGCCTGGATTGTTCAGGGGCGAGCGACGATTTGGATGCTTGATCAATGTGACCAGCGACGCGCACTCCTCAGCCTTCAAATCCATTGGCTCCTTGCCGTAATAGCCAAGCGAAGCGGATCGGATGCCGTAAAAACCGCTGCCGAAATAAATGCGGTTGAGATAAAACTCGAGGATCTGCCGCTTCGAATATTTTTTCTCAATGCGCATCGCCAAAAACGCCTCGACGAGCTTGCGCTGGATCGTTGATTCCTTTCGCAACAAAGCCTCCTCCTTGAGGCTGTAGGCATTTCTTGCCAGTTGTTGCGTGATCGTGCTGGCACCTTGTGTCGCACCCTGCGCGTTGAATTTGAGGGCCCTTAAAATTCCAATCCAGTCAACGCCACCGTGCAATTCGAAGCGTGAGTCCTCACCAGCCATGAGGGCATTGATAAATACCTGCGGCACCTGATCGATCGAAACGATGCTACGGTTCTGCACAAAAAAGCGCCCAATCTCACGACCGTTGCGATCAAGGATCAAACTCGGTATTTCGAGGTCATTGATCCTCTCGAGATCATAACCCGCCGCACGCAAGCGATACTCTCTCGTGTAGGTGTTGGCAAAAAATCCAGCTACCAGAGCCGCAACAAGCCCCAAAAACATCAGGAACCAAATCGCTTTGCGCTTGTAGAAACGCTTAGGCGAGTTCTTCCTGTGGTTCATTTTTGAGGTAGCCGCCATGCCCGATTCATCTCAATCACCGCGCCCGGAGGGTCGGAGACACCCACAGGCTTATCCGATCGGGAATGACGCCGCAATCCCTTCCTTGAAGGAGGAAATCTTTCGCCAAATCGACGCGCATGGGCCTCTTGATTTTGCCGCATTCATGGAGCTGGCGCTCTACGAACCCTCGCTCGGATATTACGCCCGCGAAACCCGGCAAATTGGCCGCCAAGGCGATTTTTTCACCAGCGTCAGCACAGGTCCACTCTTCGGTGAATTGCTGGCGCGCCGCTTCCTTCAACACTGGCACGAGATCGGTGAACCCCCAAGATGGCGCATCATCGAATCCGGCGCCCACGATGGCACGCTTGCTTTCGACATTCTGAATGCCATTCACGCGATTTCGCCGACCGCATCAACAGCGCTAGAATACGCCATTGCCGAACCTCTCGACCAGCTGCGTGCAGCCCAAGTTGCCAAACTCTCGAACTTCGAAAACATCCGCCATATCAGAAATCCGATCGAGCTTGTCGAGGATCGGCTGCCCGGCATCGCCTTTGGCAATGAAGTGCTCGACGCCCTGCCCTTTCACCTTGTCGAGCGCCACGAATCATCGTGGCTCGAGTGCCATGTCGACCGCGACGGCGACTCACTGACATGGGCGCGCAAGGCCATCAAGAATCCTGCATTGACAGCCGAACTCTCACTGCTTGGAGAGCATTTCGCCGACGGTCATCGGACCGAAATTCGCCTCAACTTTAACGATTTTCTAAAACCACTTCACGCCGCCTTGGATGATGCTTTGATGATCTGGATCGATTACGGTTTTGCCGCCACCGACCTCCACCATCCGCTGCGCAAGGCAGGCACGCTCCGAACTTTTTCTCATCACCGCGCAGGCGACGACCCTCTGACCGATCCCGGCGACAAGGACATCACTGCACATGTCGACTTCACCGCTGTCGCCAAAGCAGCGATGAAGCTCGGTGGGAAGCCCATCGAATTTCACAACCAAGGCGCATGGCTCACCGAGCTCGCGCGCGACTGGATCACTCGCCGCGACGGAAGCCCCAACGCATCCGAAATCCGCCAATTCCAAACCCTCACCCACCCAGCACAACTCGGCGGAAAATTCCAAGTTCTCGAAATTTCTTGGGCAAGCAATGCCGTGCCAAAGGACCCTGCCAGCCTCGCCCGCAGGCTCTTTCCAACCGATTGAAAGAAGCGTGTCCGTCAGCCGATTGATGCCTTGCCCGCACCGTGACCAGTCGGTATGATAGCCGCCTCAGCCGGGATGGCGGAATTGGTAGACGCGCCAGACTTAGGATCTGGTATCGCAAGGTGTGCAGGTTCGAGTCCTGTTCCCGGCACCATGCGCATCGGAATGATGCAAAAATTTCAAGAGACGACGAAAGTGGAGCATAGCGGATTCGAACCGCTGACCTTCTCATTGCGAACGAGACGCTCTACCAACTGAGCTAATGCCCCATGCATTTCGGTGCCTACTCGTGCCATTTGCCCGAGCACGCGTCAAACTCGAAGTTGGGAGCCAGATTACTCAACAATCGATGGCATGAAATTTTTCACCTACGACCGCACGGAATGTTTTGCCAAAACCGCCCTCTTGCTCATGCTTTGGTCATGAAATCCCCAAACTGGACACTGCTTTCCGGCATCTTCGCGCTCTTGCTTTCTGCCTGCTCGAATGTGGGCGATGTCGCATCGAGCGATCATCCCACCGGCACGGGCCCCTTCGATAGCGCGGGCAACTACCGCGAGGAATGGGCGGATGACCCATCGAAATGGCGTCGCCCAGGCAAGCCTGAACCTCGCGCCTCGGATGACGCACCAGTCATCGCGAAAAATGAACAACCGCCCGCAGATTCATTGCCGATCGCGTCCAGCTCATCCACGCGATCAAAGCCTGAAACCAAATCGGTGAAGGTCACGGTAGCAAAATCGCAGGAATCCGATCGCGCGAAAAAAACCAGCGCTGTGGTGCAGCAACCGAAACCAAGCGTTGCCAAACCCAAGCCGAAAGTTGCATCGACCCGTTACACGATCAAGAAGGGCGACACCCTTTCAACGATCGCCGCTCGCAATGGCACATCGGTTGCCGCTCTCAAAAAAGCCAACGGAATTTCGGGCACACTGATCCGCGAAGGTCAGAAGCTCACCATCCCAAAACGCTGATGCGTGACGAGGAGAAAATCGACATCCTCGAGCCCTACCTGCTGATCCTTGCCTCGGCTGGATCTGGAAAAACTTACCAGCTTGGCAACCGCGTCATCGGCCTTGTCGCGAGAGGCAACAAGCCGGAAAAAATTGTCGCTCTTACCTTCACGCGCAAAGCCGCGGGCGAGTTTGCCGACTCGGTTTTGAACAAGCTCGCTGAAGCCGCAAGCGACTCAGAGAAAGCAGACAAACTTGAAAAGACAATCGGACTCGACCCCACCGACTTCAACTCGGTGCTCGCCACCGTCGTTCGCTCTCTGCCGCGATTCAACCTCGGCACGATCGATTCATTCTTCGCCAAAATCGTTCGCAGTTTCCAATACGAATTCGGCATCACCGGCGGCAAATTTGAGCTGATCGAAGGCCCGCGCGCGCAAGCACTTGCAGACGAGATGCTGGCCACGGTGGTTGGCAGCCGATTGGATGCCGATGGGCGCGATAGCGAATTTCTCCATGCCTTCCGACGCGCCACCATGGGTCGTGAAAGTCAGTCCGTGCTCAAGGCTCTCTCAAACTTTGTCGATATATGGCACGAGCAATACAGAAACGCTCATAATGTCCATTGGGGCCCGCCCGGTCTGGTTCAGGTCGATATCGAGGAATGGGAAAAACAAAAGCACAGGCTCGCCAATGCAGCGCTTGGTGGCCTTGGACAGATTGATTTCAACGACAAGCGACAGCCCGATGCGTTGCGGCAATCAATTGAAGAACTTTGCAACCACACCATCGGCAGTGGCAATCTCGGCAGCCCGAAAAAAAGTCTCACCAAAAACATTCTTGAGGCAGTCGCAACTCAGTCAGGACCGCTCATCGTAAAATCTTACAAGGAGCTCACGCTTGACGGAGTCACAGGCAACGCCATCCGCGAAATGGTCGAACTTGCCGCTCAATGCGAACTCACCGCTGCCTCCAAACGCACTCATGCCATCCGCGATGTGGTTGGCATCTACGACGAACTGTGCAAATCGCAACTCAGAAACAAAGGCCTGCTCGGATTCAGCGATGTGAAATTCCTGATGGGCGAATGGGAGAAAAATGAAACGGCTCGTCTCAAAAGAGAGGCCATCGACTTTCGCATCGACGCCAGCATCGACCACTGGCTACTCGATGAGTTTCAGGATACCAGCAATGCCGATTGGAATGGACTTTGGCCGCTCATCAATGAAGCGGCGAGCGATGATGCGTCACGAACCGTCTTTATTGTCGGTGATCGCAAGCAGGCAATCTATGGTTGGCGCGGCGGGGATGTCGGGCTTTTCAAAAAAATCACCGACGATCTGCTGCCAAACATCAAGACGGAATCAATGTTCCACTCCTATCGCTCGTGCCCCGAGGTGCTGGAATTGGTCAACACAGTCTGCGGCGACACCGCCACCATCGATGCGCTTTTCGGCAAAACGAATCCATTATGGGAATGGGAGGATCATGTTTCGGCCGATCATCTGAAAATCAATGCCATGCGCGGACATTCCCGCGTGGAGTGGATTGAAAACAATGAGGAACGCTTGGATCGCCTTGTCGCAATACTGCGCGAGCTCGAGGTCGGCGAGCGTCAAATGACCTGCGGCGTTCTTGTTCGTGACAATGGTCAGGTCACCGAAATCAGCGAATACCTCAGAGAAAACGGATTCAATGTCATCGAAGAAGGCCGACGCAAACCCGCCATCGACAATCAGCCTGGCATTGCCATCACCCATCTCCTCGAATGGCTCGCGAATCCAGCCGACCGCTTTGCGCAAGGAGTTTTGGCAATGTCACCCCTCGCCGCAGTACTGCACAAAATTCACGGCGATGAATGGCATGAGGCCTGGGAAAACCTCACTCGCGAAATTTCCATTCATGGATTCTCCAACCCAGTTTCAACCATTCTATCGCCGATCATCACCACATGGTCAGAGTTTGGTCAGCGCCGCGCCAATGACCTGCTTGCCGCTCTTGCCGATTTCGATGCAACCGGTTGCAAGTCGCCACGCGACGCCACCGAATGGATCAAGCGGCTCGAAATCGGCCAAAGCCCTGGCATCGCAGCCGTGCAAGTGATGACCATCCACAAGTCAAAAGGCTTGGGATTTGATGTGGTTGTACTGCCCAACATACCGGACAAAGCAGTTCCACAAACACAGCATTTCGAAATCGCACACGGTGAAACATGGATCAGTGACACCCCACCCGCATGGGTCAGGCGCATGAATCCCGAAATGGCCAAGGCCGAGACCAAATGGGCAGCCGCCCAGCGCTACGAGGCCATCTGCATGCTTTACGTCGCACTCACTCGCGCCAAACGCGGACTTTATGTGCTACTCGAGAGGCCCTCAGACAATGCCGAGCAGGACAGATCATCTCTTTCCAACTGGATCCAACTCTCGGCCAATCAATCCGGCGCCAAGGATCCAGTTCTCTTCGAAAATGGCAGCGCCGACTGGATCCAGTTGGTCAACCCCATCGAAACATCAACACCAAAACCAGCGCTTGCAACCTTGCGAAAACCTGTTCGCAAACGGTCGACGATCACACCAAGCCAATCAAAAAACAAAACCCAAGCATCAAGCCATTCGCTAAGTGGCATGAAATTCGGATCCGAGGTGCATGCCTTGTTGGAACAATTGTCGTGGATCGATGAATCCACTCCCGATCTCCCAAAATCCGATGCGGCAGATGCCGTCGCAAAACTCATCGCCAGTCCTGCCCTTGCTCCACTTTTCCAGCGCCAAGGCAGGTCCATCGACCTCTTTCGCGAACAGTCTGCTGATGCCATCGTCGATGGGCAACTCATGACAGGCATTATCGACCGTCTTCATCTCCATCGCGATGAATCAGGCATTATCACTCGCGCGGAAATCATCGATTACAAAACCGATGCTGTCGCTTCCTCGCCCGCACTTGTCGATCGCTACTCCGGGCAAATGCGGGCGTATCAGAAAACACTCCAAAAAATCCATCCGAATGCTGAAGTGGTACCGATCCTGATCTCCGTCAAACACGCGGAGCTCGTTCATTTGTAATCATGCTGCCAATCGAGAGCTTTGCTCGCCGATAGCATTCAAAAAAA
>JBMTCI010000047.1:0-7045 GCA_049430745.1 Luteolibacter sp.
GCC
This sequence comes from Luteolibacter sp., assembly GCA_049430745.1. Lineage (GTDB taxonomy): Bacteria > Verrucomicrobiota > Verrucomicrobiia > Verrucomicrobiales > Akkermansiaceae > Luteolibacter. The sequence continues at coordinate 4 of JBMTCI010000047.1, forward strand.
ATGCACCAAGCCTCATTTTCACTTAGTCCCGGAAAACGCACAGGCTCGGGCTTGATGATGTGCGTGCTTGGGGTGTCACCCAATGGCAAACCAAATTGGTGGGTGCCGTCCGCTTTGGTATCGATCACCACCGGCAGTTTGACCTGAGCCCCGGCGAGCGAGAGTCGCAATCCCTTCTCACCAGCCAGCAGCGGTCGTTGCGGCAAGAGCGTCATGATTTCAGTCGCATCCGCTTCGCTCAGCCAGCGCACCTCGGCATTCGATCGAGTTTCATTCACCAGCTCCTCGGGCACGAGTGAAATGGCTCCGGCGCATTCACCACCGATTCGTTCCAGCATCGCAAAGTCGTTGTTCGCGCTGATGCCAAGATTCCTCGCCACTTGGTCTCTCGCTTCGGCTTCTGGTAGCAGGCCACCGAAGAAGAAACTCGCCCGTTGCCCATCAAAGGCCTCGGGTTGCAGCGGCAACTGCCTCGACAGGGGATAGGCACCCGCATGGTTCAACCAGTCGGCGTCATAGCGGAAGGTCACTTGCCCTGCGACATCCTCAAGCACGCCAACCCGCTTCCCGTGCAAATGAACAATCAGAGGTTTCATGGTTCGCGGATCTCCAAGTTTAATCCCAGCGCTCGCACAATTTCCAAGGCCTTGCCCAGTTGGCAGGTCGGCTTGCCCTTTTCCAAATCGATGATGAATCGCAGCCCGGTCCCGGAAGTCATGGCCAAGTCCTTCTGGGTCACTTTCAAGCGGCGTCTCTGCTGGCGTATCGCCTGACCAAGGCTTTGTGGATCTCGAATCTTCATTGTTTCTGATCGGGAACATCCATTGTTTTTGTGAATCAATCAAGATAAAAGTTCCCGATCGTGAACATTGTATTGATTTTTTGCCGATGGAATAAAATAATGCGCGATCGGGAATATTTTTTAGATGATGGGTAGAAATCGGATTGAGGCTGTAGGGCGCTAGTTAAGTGGCTGTTGGGGGAGAGGAGGAGGGGGCGTCGAACGCCGAACATCGACGTGGAAGAAGGCGCAGAGAGAGATTGTAGATCTTGGATCGTTGATGGATCCGCTTCTAGCTCCTCCTCATAACCTCTAACAAATAACCAATAACTCTGCCTCACCTCGGCGCCCATTCGCCTTCATTCTCGGTGTGAGCTCTTCATTTCAATTGCGGCTCAGACAAATGGATTGTTCACACGAACTCCCGCGTAGAGTTGCCCGTGATTAAGATCCTCTGAATAGATCGTTTCACAACCGAGTTCCACGGCTGCAGCGACGATTGCGCTGTCCCAGTATGAAATCTGATAACGTTTCCTGACCTCAAGCGCTGACCAAAACACGGATTCGCTGAGCGGTAGAATCGGATAACTTTCGAGAGATTCCAGAATTCGCACCACCTTGTCTTCCGGGAGTTTGAACTTCGCTGTCGCGTTGACGTAAAACTCCGCAAGCACTTGGACGGAAAAACCGCCACCGTCACGAGCAAGCAAGTCCCTTGCCACAACCCGCTTTGCTTTTTCCTTCGCGGCTCCAGATGCAGCGTAAAGGAGGATGTTCGTATCGAGGAAAAATTCAAGGTGCATTGGCATCCGAGCGACTGAGGCGATTCTTGGCGACAAAAGTGGGAAGCTTGTCCATTTCGGCGAATAGCCTCTTGGCTCGATCCCGAGCCTTCACCTGCTTTTCGGCAAGGATGTGCTCTAGACCTTGCAGAACCAGGCCGCGCAAAGTGGTGCGGCGCTCGGCAGCTACGATCTTTGCCTGATGTGCAAGCGCGTCGGGGATCTCAATGGTGGTTTTCATGACCCGTAAATACGGCAGTACGGCTTATTTGTCAAGAATTCGATCACGCCCTAACGGGCTTAGAAAGATGAGTGGGGATGTTGAACATCGAACATCGAAGGGGGAGAATTTGAAAAGGCGGGTTCATTGGATTTTCAGAACTTGGGGCAGGATGTCCCAAGGACGGCCTGGAGCAAGATGCTCCAGCTACGGTGAAGAGGTGGTCTCGGCGAGGCCGCGCTGCCGGGCATATAATTAACCAATCCGAAATATTTTTCTGGAGGTGTCAGCAAAATGATGCTAGATGATGGCCGTTTTTAAGAATCCCACTCACGATCATGCCTTACACCAGCGAGCACACTCATCACATTCGAGTCCGGTCGACCCAACTTGAGATGCCCTCGGCGGCAGCGGGTGGGCGTGGATCGGAGGAATACGACCGCCGTTTGCGCGACACCCAGGAGGAATTGGAGCGCATCCAGCAGCAGCGCGAGGAGCTGGAGCGCGAGCGTCAGGAGCTTGAGGAGCTGACCAATCGCAAGCGGATGTTTGTGTCGCAGCAGATCGAGTTGACCGAGCGTCTGACCTCGGCACTGACACTGATTGATCGCGAGTTGTATCAGATGCGCCAAGAGGCCGAGGATCTTGAGCAGTGCCGCGTGTGCTTTGCGGATCATCTTGAGAAGGTCCAGAAGATCAACCCCGACAACTGGACGCGCGAGAACCTTTCCGAAAAACTTGAGAAGGCTGGCATGGCGATCGACATTGCGGCGGATGAGTATGATCAGGCCGCTTCGCATTTCGAAGGCACGCGTGCCGGAGCGATCTTTGGTCGCGCGTCGAAGAAGTCGCGTGTGGCATCGCGTGGTCGCGAGGCCAACGAGTTTTTTGCCAACCTGCGCAATGGCTTTGCCTTCAATCTCCCGCTGATGGTGCTGGGTGGCGCGGCTTTGGTGGTCTACTACCTCAAGTGAGCCTTGTTTTCATTCGCTCATGATCTTCAAGGAAGACATCCAAATTGACCTGATCCGCGAAAAGCAACAGGAGCTTCAGCGCTTGGAAAAAGAATACGCGAGGCATCGTCTGCAGATTGCCCTGCAGCGTCAGGAGGAGGAGAGGACGATTCCGCCGCTGGACGACATGGACGTGCGGACTGGGCGGAGAAAGTATGAGAACTTGGCCGTCTCGCGCGGCGCGCTTTCGAATGAAAAGCGGGAGTATCAGCGCAGCATGATGCTCTTGATGTTGCTCATGGCGGCGACCGCCTCGCTCGTGTGGTGGGGCATCACGCTGATGCGGGCAGCGTGATCACCGTCTCATCGCCACTGGCGTGGAGGTGTTGGGGAGTTGATGCCTTGGAGCGGGACTTGCTGTTGAAAGTTTTTTTCGCGGCGAGGCGGGCTTGGAGTTCTGGCCATTGGTCCTTGCTGACGATGTAGCCGATGCAATCGGGCTTGCCGCAGCGGCAGGGGTGCTCGTCGAAGCAATCGACATCGAAGCCGTAATCGAAGCTGAGTTCCTCGCCGGGTTGAATGTCGCGGATGGCATCGATGTAGATGCGGCGGCCAACGATGCAGGCCTCGCAGTTCGGTTCGCAGGAGTGATTGATGAGTCGGGCGATGTTCCAAGGGACATTGCCGTCGAGGTCGTAGTTTTTCGAAATCGTGAAAATGTAAACCGCGGCATCGCCAGTGGTTTTGGCTTTTCGCTGCTGACTGGTGCCGCGTCGGTCGCTTTCGCGCTTGTCGATGATTTCACCGACATACTCGATGACGCGGGTGTCCTTGGGGATGAAGGTCGTGGCGTAGACTCCGCGGCCGTGGATGTTGGAGCCGCGCACTTCGCAGTAATCGCTTTCGCCGCGCTTCCACAGCTCGATCATTTTTTTGTGGAGCATTCGCTCCTGCGTGATTCCCTTGTTCCTTGATGGCATGATTCGTGCGTGGCGGTCTTTGCGGCGATCTTCAACGGGCTTCGCGTTTGCTGACGGGTGGCAACTCGAGGTTGAAGGGCAGCGTGATGAAGAGGCTTCTAAGGTCGCTGATTTTGAGGCCTGCGCCGTCGATGAAGGTCCAGTCGAGTTTGTCCTTCGATGAGATGGCGACTTGGTAGCCGAGGCTTTCGATGACGAGTGGTTTTGGATTGCCTTCGCGGATGAGGCGAAACTTGGTCATGGTTGGCACGAGGACCAGCCACTTGGTGTAAACCAGGTTGCCATTTTTGCCTTTTTGTGGGCCGACCTGATGGACGACAGGTTTGCCTTCGGGCTTGGACGAGAGCATCGTGATGCCCTGGCGGACCATTTCCTGCGGGACTTTTGCCAACTGCGACTCGAGTGCCTCCATGCCGCCCATGCGTTGGGAGATGCGCTCTTTCCAGAGTGGGTTCATGCGTTCGAGCGCGGCTTGGTAACGACCGAGCACCACTTCGTTGCCAAGCGCGGCGACCGCGTTGGAGGCGGATTGCACCACTTCGGGTGGCACGGCATCGGCAGTGACCTCAGCCTCGCCAAAAGTTTCGGCACTCGCGTTTTGCTGCTGCGCATGCATTACGCCATGCATCATCAATGCGATGGCAAAACAGGCGAAGCGGCAGGCAAATTTCACGCGACAATCGATGCGCTCGTGATCGGTGCAAGTCAAGCCCGCTCACCAGCTGGCACTTGAAATCTTTGATGCATGATCGATGTCACTACGAGCCATTGATCAACGCGCCTTGCGTGATTTTTTTGACTCGAAGGAAACCGACTTTGGATCAAACGCGTTGGGATCGTAGCCCGGGTTCATCCATTCGATTTCGCCATGCAATGCCTGCATGTATTGGAAGGTGCCGCCAAAGTCTTCCGGCGGGCAGGCGCGTTCGCCTTCGAGCATTTGAGGTCCGCCTTCGCCGCCGCATGATTTTTCAAATACCACTTCGTGGATCCACTCGTCGGCAAAGTCGTAACGGTAGAGCATGCGGATGGGCAGACGGCGTTTGCCGAGGAAGGCGGCGAGGGTGAGTTGGGCTTCGTCCTGGAAGTCGCCGAGTGTTTGATCCTGCAGGCCGACCGGGCCGATGACATCGACGAGGCGTTTGCCTTTGCCGTGGCGGAATTCGTGCGGGTGTTTGTCGGCCCAGCCCATGGCCGACTGGATCGCATTGCTCAGAGCGAGAAAGGTTGCATCGGTGCCGATGGAAAAACGGCGCCAGATTTGCGGTTGGATGCCGTAAAGGAAGACTTTCACAACAACACGGTTTTGCTCGGCGGATTTGGGCATGGGCGGGAGTGTTTGGGTTTGGTGACGGAAATTGAATGAAAGAAGGGGAGTGGCTGAAAACTTTTTTCGGATCAGGCACCAGCGAGCGGAGTTTTGGCGAGCTCCGCATCGATGATGCGCTCGCATTCGCGGATTTGTTCCTGTCGACGCGTGCGCGCGCCTTCGGCAAGTTGCTCGAGGGTGTCGATGTCGTAAAGGTAGACCTCCTCGATTTCGCCAACGGAGGGTTCGATGTCGCGAGGGACGGCGATGTCGATGAGGAAGAGCGGACGGAATTTGCGCGCGCGGCGGGCTTTTTCGATGTCGGCGCGGTGGACGACCGTGTGGGGCGAGCCAGTTGAGGAGATCACCACATCGACGCGTTCGAGGACCTTGTGCCAGTCGTCGAAGGTGACCGCGCTGCCGCCCATTTCGGCGGCGAGTTCGACGGCGCGATCGTGCGAGCGGTTCGCGACGAAGATCGAGCGCGCGCCGCGTGAGACAAGGCTTTGTGCGGTGATGCGGCTCATTTCGCCGGCGCCGATGAGCATGACCTCGCTCTCGCCGAGGTGTCCGAAAATTTTCTCCGCGAGTTCGACTGCGACACTGCCGACCGAGGTGGCGCCCTCTTGGATGGAGGTCTCGGTGCGGACTTTTTTGCCGATGCCGAAGGCGCGTTGAAAGAGGCGGTTGAGCATGCCCGAGGTCGTGCCCGCATCGAGTGCGGCTTGGTAGGCTTGTTTCACCTGACCGAAGACTTCCGTTTCGCCAAGCATCATCGAATCGAGCCCACTGACGACGCGGCAAAGGTGCTGAGGCACCGAGGATTTTTCCTTGCGATAAAAATGCGGCGCGATGGCTTGCGGCAGTGAGGTTTTGGCGGCGAGGTGGGACTCGAGTTGGGCAAAGGCGGTGTTGGCGTTGGGAGCGACGAAGTAAAATTCCGTGCGGTTGCAGGTCGAGATCACGACTCCTTCGGCGATGCTGTCGAGCGTGGTGAGTTCGCGTGAGGCGGTGCCGAGGTGACTGGTGACCACAGCAAATTTTTCCCGCACCTCAACAGGGGCGGTGCGGTGATTGAGGCCGAGGCAGAGCAGGTCCATCAGACAAAGGCGAAGACGCCGAGCGAGAGCAGGAAGAGGGCGATGGCAAGCAGCGATAGCCGCTTGCCGGTGAGGCCGCGGGTGGCTTGCGTGATGAGCAGCGCGGCGTAGGCAAGCCAGACGACGAGCGCGGCGACGAGGTGGCCGGTGGCATCCGGCGAGCGCGGCATCATGAAACCGGCGATGATGCCGAGGGTGAGCAGGGCGCCGCCGAGGCAAAGCAAGCGTTTGAGCGAGACGAGCAACTCGCGCGCGGGCGGGAGGTTGCGAAAGAGTCCGCTCTTGAGGTGGTGCTCCTTGAGTTGGTGATCAAGCACGAGGAACATCACGCCGGCAACGGCCGCAAGGGCGAGGGCGCCATAGGCGAGTACCGAGGTGGCCGTGTGGGTTTCGTGCCATGGATTGCCGCCGGGGACTTTCATCGGCGAAAGGTCGAGCATGCCCGGGGCGAGGGCGGTGGCTTGGAAAAGAACGACGACTGGTGCGGTGAACACGCCCAGCAGCGAGATGCGATAGGCCGGACCGATAAGCAGGTAGAACAGCGTGAGCGACCATGCGAGGTAGGCGAGAATTTCTCCGCCGTCGGCAAGCGGGCAGGCAGCACGGGCTTCACCGCGAATTGAGAGGAAGATGGTTTGCAACACGAATGCGAGCGCCATCCACACGACCGTCAAGCGGCTGCGGCGACCACGGTGCACGGAGGTCATGCCCCAAACGCCGCCGACGAGGGCAAGCAGGGTGGAGGCGATCAAAAGCCAGCGGTCCATGGCCTTGGTTGATGCGGAAAAGCCGGGTTGCTGAAAAGCGGAAAATTGGGAATTCCGCCGAAGCGGTGTGGGGATGGGGTGGTGTTACCCTGCTGGCAATTGCGGCGGTTTTGCATGGAGTGCGATGCAAAAGATCTCCCTTGCGTGAAA
>JBMTCI010000048.1:0-7013 GCA_049430745.1 Luteolibacter sp.
TCACCCGACCACTCATCTTGGATGCGAGCAAGCGACTGCTCATACCAATCGACCGTTGAGGCGTTGATCCATGCCCGTGGTGCCAAGCGGCATTCGGCCACCGCTTGCGCGAGGGTGCGGGTTGATGCGACCCGCGCATCGCGGTCATCGATATTGGCCAGATTCACCAAAGCCTCGGCTCCCTCAAGAGCCATCGCCCAAGCACCGACATGACGGCCGTCCCATTCCAAAAACATGCCCTCGTCTTCGCATGAGGCGCCGTCCCGCCGACGTCCTATGGCCACGACCTCCCAACCCAGACGCGAAAAATGCCGGCACGCGTAGCGTCCCAAAAGACCTTCGGCACCCGCGATGACGATGACCGGACTCATGAAATTGTTTGGTTTGATTTGAGAACTTTCATTTCAAAGATTTCTGAAAAATCTGTTAGTTTGGCCGTTTTGACATGGGGTAGCGCTCGCTTATACCAGCAGTTTGGCTGCCATTTGGATCGCAAATCCGTGTTTCATCATCGCCACGCGGTCGGCCATTCGGGATGCGAACTCGACGAATTCCTCGAGCTGTCTCATCTGCTCGTGAAAGGCCCGACCCTCCGGCGTGGTGATGTCGCGGCTCTCTTCCGTGCATTTGCGCAAGACCTCCAGCGCGGGATCGATTTCCCGTCGTTTGCGCTCGCGCGCCACCATGGTGAATATCCGCCACACATCTTTTTCCGCCTCAAAGTACTCGCGGCGCTCGCCCTTTTTCACCACCACCCGCAGGAGGCCCCAGGCCACCAACTCTTTCAAATTCGCGTGCGCGTTGCCGCGGCTGATCTCCAAGGCCTCCATCACCTCATCCGTCGACATCGGATCGATTGCCGTCATCAGCATGGCGTGAATCTGCGCCATCGTGCGGTTGATGCCCCACTGGGAGCCCATCGCGCCCCACTGGGCGATGAATTCCTCACGCGCTTGCTCGAGGCGCTGATCAGCTTTGACTTTCATCAATTTCAATTATTACTGAAAATTGAGGCGCCTGCAAGGCAAATGATCTGCCAAGCACCCATCGCCGCAATGCGCTCGACTTTTCCTAGGCACCGAGGCCATTTTCTGCCCGTGAAGGAACGATTTTCTGGCCCCCGCCGCGAGCACGGCAAGCAGGCACGCGAGAACCGTCATGTGCGCGATGTGGAAAAGCCCGAGAAAAGTGCGCCCTCGCTCGACGAGGACGAACTGATGGCGCTGATAGGCCAGCATGAGTTTCCCTTGGTGCTGATCCTCGACTGCGTGCAAGACCCGCATAACCTCGGGGCCATTCTTCGCACGGCCGATGCCGCCGGCGTGCATGTGGTGGTCGCGCCCAAGGACAAAGCGGTCGGCATCACCGAAACCGTGCGACGCATTTCGGTCGGAGCCGCCGATCATGTGCCTTTTGCCCAAGTCACCAACCTCGCACGCACGATGGAAAAACTGAAGGACGCCGGCCTGTGGATTGTCGGCACATCCGATCATGCGAAATCCAAGTCGATCTACGATCTCGATCTTCGTGGTCCGCTCGCGCTGGTGATGGGGGCCGAGGAAAAAGGCATGCGCAGGCTGACCGAAGAAAATTGCGATTTTCTCGCATCGATCCCGATGGCTGGAAAGGTCGAGTGCCTCAATGTCTCGGTGGCTACCGGTATTTGTCTTTTTGAAGCCGTTCGTCAGCGCGCTGTTTCACCGACATGATCGAACCCGTTCGAATTCTGTCCGACTTTCACCTGGGTCACAAGGTGTCGCGCATTCGGCAGGTGTCGGCCTTGCGTCCGCTCATTGCCGGGGCTGGCACGGTGATCTTTAACGGCGACACTTGGCAGGAGCTGGACGCTCCGTTTCGTCGGCGCTCGCGCGAAATGCTTGAGGAATTGCAATGGCTCTGTGCCGAGGAGGCAGTCGACGCGGTTTTTTTGCCGGGCAATCACGATCCGTCATGGCCGGGACAGGGGTGGATCGAATTGGCGAATGGCCGCATCATCATTAGCCACGGCGACAGTTTGCTTTTCGATGGTTCGCCATGGAAACGGGAGATTCTGCGCAATCGCGGAAAAATACTGGCGATGTGGCAACAGTTTCCCGAAGCGGCAGAAGATCCTGTGCAACGCCACGCGCTCGCCCGCCTGATCGCGTGCGAGCTCAGCTCGACCGAACATTCGGCCGGCCGTCACTTGATCCAGCGCGCATGGGATGCCGCGTTTCCACCAACACGGGCCTTGCACATGCTCGCAAGTTGGATTGGCCAAGGCTTCCATGGATCGACATTTCTCGAGCGATATTTCCCAAACGCCGAGGTCCTAGTGATGGGGCACTTTCACCAACGCGGCTGTTGGCGATATCGTGGCAAACTGATCATCAACACCGGAACCTTCATGGAGCCGGGCCGCGCCCAGTGGGTCGAGTGGAGTCAGGGTCAGCTCAGCCGTGGGCACATCATCGAGGACTCGCAAAATTGCCAACTCGGCGAGGCGATCGACCTTTGGCGCATCGACTAATTCGCCTCAGGGCCTGACTCGGCTCCCGAGCGGCCGACTCTCGGCTTGAAAAGACCCATGTCGGGGTCTATCTAACCCGCGCCCAAGCAACCTCTCGGGCGGCCCTTTGATCATGAATGCCATCACTCGCTGCTTCGATACCTACTGGTCCTCCTCCATCGGGAAAAAAATCGTGGTCGCGGTCACGGGGCTTTTGCTCTGCCTGTTTCTTGCCGGCCACCTTGCTGGCAACTTGCTGATCTACGCCGGCCGTGAGGCGTTCAACGAATATGCCGCTTTTCTTCACTCGATGTTGCATGGCGTGGGAATTTGGATCGCTCGCATCGGCTTGCTCGTGGCGGTGACGCTGCATGTCGTCGGCACGATCGCTCTGACGCGTCAGAACCGCGCCGCGCGTCAACCGTATGAGTGCAAAGCAACCATTCAAGCGACCAAGTCATCGCGCCTGATGATCTGGTCAGGTCTGACGATTCTCGCGTTTGTGGTTTATCACCTCTTGCACTTCACGATTCGAGTGGATTGCGAGTTGGCTTCACTCGGCAAAGAAGACCCCTACGGCATGGTGGTCAAAGGTTTCGAAAGCATACCCGTTTCTGCGTTCTACATTCTTGCGATCACTTTGCTCTGCTCGCACCTTCATCACGGCGTTGCGTCGATTTTTCAAACCCTCGGTTTGCGCACCAAGAAAAACGACGGAGCTATCCGTCAGTTTTCCAGCGCCTTTAGTCTCATCATCTGGCTCGGTTTCATCTCCATTCCGATTTCGATCCTTCTTGGGTTTGTGAAATTCTGAATGTCTTGCGCGGCGATCAACTTAAACTCCATTTCCCATGTCCATCATCCTCGACAGCAAGATCCCATCCGGTCCGCTTGAACAAAAGTGGTCCAAGCACAAGATGGACTCCAAGCTCATCAACCCGGCGAACAAGCGGAAGTTTTCTGTGATCGTCGTCGGCTCCGGCCTTGCCGGTGGAGCGGCCGCCGCGTCGCTGGCCGAGCTGGGATATCAGGTGAAATGCTTTTGCTATCAGGACAGCCCGCGCCGCGCTCATTCGATCGCCGCGCAGGGTGGCATCAATGCCGCCAAGAACTACCGCAACGACGGCGACTCGGTGCGCCGATTGTTTTACGACACCATCAAGGGTGGTGACTTTCGCTCGCGCGAGGCCAATGTCTATCGCCTCGCCGAGGTATCTAGTTCGATCATCGACCAATGCGTCGCGCAGGGCGTGCCTTTCGCTCGCGAGTACGGTGGTCTGCTCGACAATCGCTCCTTTGGTGGCGCCCAAGTTTCACGCACCTTTTACGCTCGTGGCCAGACGGGTCAGCAATTGCTCATCGGATGCTATCAGGCCCTTGAAAAAGAAATCAAAAAGGGTGGCGTCAAAATGTACCCGCGCACCGAGATGCTCGATCTCGTGCTCGTCGGCGGTCATGCCAAAGGCATCGTCGTGCGCGATCTCAAGACTGGTCAGATCAGCAGCCATGCCGCCGATGCGGTGATCCTTGCCACCGGCGGTTACGGCAATGTCTTTTTCCTCTCCACCAACGCGATGGGTTGCAATGTCACTGCCACCTGGCGTGCGACGCGCCGCGGCGCTTTGTTTGCCAATCCATGCTTTACGCAGATCCACCCGACCTGCATTCCGGTAAGCGGCGATTATCAATCAAAGCTCACGCTCATGTCTGAGTCGCTGCGCAACGACGGTCGCATCTGGGTGCCGAAGTCGGCCGAGGTCGCCGCCAAACTTCGCGCGAAACAAATGAGCCCGAACGATGTCGCGGAAAACGACCGCGATTATTTCCTTGAGCGAAAATACCCATCCTTCGGCAATCTTTCGCCGCGCGATATTTCATCGCGTGCGGCAAAGGAAGTCTGCGATGAAGGGCGAGGGGTCTCGGCGACTGGACTTGGCGTTTATCTCGATTTCCGCGACGCGATCCAACGCTTTGGCGAACCGACCATCCGCGCGCGCTACGGCAACCTTTTCCAGATGTACGAGAAGATCGCCGGCGAGGATCCCTATCAGGTGCCGATGATGATTTATCCCGCCGTTCACTACACGATGGGCGGGCTTTGGGTGGATTACAACTTGATGTCGAACATCCCTGGACTCCATGTCCTCGGTGAGGCGAATTTCTCCGATCACGGCGCCAACCGACTCGGCGCATCGGCTCTCATGCAGGGCCTTGCCGACGGCTACTTCGTAATCCCCACGACCATCGCCAACTACCTCGTCGGCCAGAAGCCCGGCTCGGTGAACACCGACTTGCCGGAGTTCAAACAAACCGAGGCCGAAACCCGCGAGCGCATTGGCCGCATGCTTTCGATTCAGGGTAAGCGCACGGTTGATTCATTCCACCGCGAGCTTGGCAAGATCATGTGGGACGAGTGCGGCATGGCCCGTTCGCGCGAAGGTCTTGATGGCGCGATCAAGCGCATCGCCGAGATCCGCGAGGAGTTTTGGACGCCGGGACAAGGTGTGCTGATCCCAGGTTCGGGCGATTCGGTGAACATGGAACTCGAAAAGGCCGGCCGCGTTGCCGACTTCCTCGAGTTTGCGGAAATGATGTGCTACGACGCGCGCGAGCGTGAGGAATCGTGCGGTGGTCACTTCCGCGTGGAGCATCAATTCACCGAAGCTGATTCTGAGGTGCAATCGGGCAAGACCCAGTCAGGTGAGGCAAAGCGTCATGACGAAAGCTTCGCGCATGTTGCTGCATGGGAATTCAAGGGCGCGGGCAATGCTCCGGTGCTCCACAAGGAAGCGCTTGTGTACGAAACCGTGCAGGCATCGATTCGCAGTTACGCGTGATTTGCGTGATTCGCGATCAGGCCCGCCTCAAGTACTCTGGCAACTGCTCGCGTTGAAAAGCAGGGGAGGGGGCTGCGCGGCCAAACGAGATTACGGACCCAACACCTGCCGCATGGGGTCCACCAAGCCGTGGCTCGACCTCGAATTCGGGAAAGCGATATGTCGCCCGCGAACGCCGCCACGCAGTCCATGCCCACAGCATGAGAATGACGGTGATGGCTGAAGCTCCGGGCATGAGATACGGCGTCATCATGTTGATGAGCGGTCGAATTTTTTCGATGCCCTTGGCTGTGGATTTTTTGTCCTTTTGCTCGACCGACGCCGCTGGCGCGGGCGTCTCTTTTTTATCGTCGATCATCATGCGCTCCATCCAGTAGAGGCGGGTCGACATTTGAACGAGAAACGCATGAAACTGATCGAAGCGATCAGCTTTCTTGAGGGCTGCCATCTTTGCGGTTTCCAATGAGCGCCTTTGCTCGGGCAGTGGAATTTTTTCGGCCAATTGACGTGTGAGTCGGATGCTTGAGTCCTTTGGATTGCCGACATGATAGAAGACCACGACTGTCGGACGGCCGTTGCCAAAAATTTTGTCGACCCAGTCATCGCCGTGCCATTCCTGCGGGGGCTTTTGGTCGGCGCGGTACAAATAAACATACAGGTCGATCGCCGAATCGCTGGCGTGGTAGTTCAGAAAGTTCAGTCGCTGCTCGCGCTCGCTGATGCTCAACAAAAGCTGCGGGTCCACGAGAAAAGTGTCGGGCCGCTTGTCGGCGTAAATGGCCTTGGCATCAAGCAGCGGATCGGCGGCGGTATGGGTCTGCTTGGTTTTGGATTCCTCGCGCGCTCCGACCAAGGGCACGGTGGCAAGAAGCCAAACAATGAACATGGCGCGCATCATGACTCAACCCTGCTTGCTTGTTTTTCCTCTCTCGCCGGCACATGGCCATCGCGCATTCTTTTCAGTCCGTCGCGAGTCATCGCCGATGGCATGACCCTGTGGAGAAATTGCGACGGATCGCGACGAGCCTGACGACTGCGCTTGATCAAAATCCCTTCGAGGTGAATGAGAAGTTTGACGAGACCATCGGCATAACGTCCTTCGAGCCAATGCCCATGCGCCCGAGAGATGCATTCAAAGGTGTCTGATTCGTCGAGTATTGCATCAAGCGTGTAACCGAATGTGATGCCCGCCGCTTTTGATCCCGGATCGATGGTGATGAGAATGCCAGATTCGTTTGGCTTGTCCGCAGGCACATCCTCGAATGCGGCCCGATTCAACAGCCAGAAACCAAATTGACGGATGTTTGCAACCTCGCCGAGCGAGCCTGTGTACACCGCGATGAACAACTGGGGAAAGCGCCTCGACATGCGTTCCATCGCCATTTCCACACGCTCGCGCTCATCACGCCCCAAGATCCCAGCCTCATCGGTAAGCGCGCGCAGGCTCACCTCACCGCCCCCATAGATATAGTCCGCATCCGCCATGGAAAATCCACAATGCGGGCACAATTCCGCCGCGCGGTGAATGCTTTGGACGCATCGGGGACACTTCATCATGGGCGAATGAAATTCGATAAGAAGCGACGAATGCTTCGTCAAAACAAAACATCAGGAAACCTTAACAAAACATGGCGAAGGTGCATGAAACTGAAGCGTGCAAATTCAAATTCTTAGGCCCTGACGCTACT